>JAIEBK010000006.1 GCA_029070945.1 Muribaculaceae bacterium | reverse complement strand
AGTGGTCCCACTTGGGCTTGAACCAAGGACTCCCTGATTATGAGTCAGGTGCTCTGACCAACTGAGCTATAGGACCAACGCGTGTTTTGCGTTTTGCGACTGCAAAGTTACGGATTTATTTTGGATTGTGCAAATGTTTTATATAAAATTTTGATGTTTGTCTGAATTTTTTGTAATTTTGTCCCGTGGAGATCTCCCTGAAGATGCATAGTAGTGTGGATGCATATTAAGGTTTATCTATGTATAGTAGTGCATTGAAGGAGCTCTTTTGACTTAATATTAAGGTTATGACGGTAAGAGAAGAATTGATTGAAGTCAGAAAAAGGCTGGACGGTATATACGATCATAGGGAACGTGAAGCGGTCATACTGCTCATCTTCAGTCATGTGAAAGGTTGGGGCAGGGTGGACCTTATCATAAATGAGGGAAAGGAACTGTCTACCTTCACTAAAAATGAGATTGATGGAATCGTTGACCGTCTTATACTTGGCGAGCCGATCCAATACATTACAGGCAATGCACGTTTCTTCGGAATGGACTTTAAGGTCGGTCCCGGTGTGCTGATACCACGTCCCGAGACCGAGGAACTTGTCGACTGGATCATAGAAGACTGCAAGGATAGGGAAGATCTTTCTGTGCTTGATATTGGTGCCGGATCTGGATGTATAGCCATAGCCTTATACAGACATCTTGCTTTTCCGAAAGTCTTAGCCATCGATGTAAGTGAGGTTGCCTTGAAATATGCGGAAGAAAACTCCCGTATACATAAGTGTAAGGTTGATCTTATCCATGCCGATATGTATGATTGGCTTCCTGCTAAACAGTCGCTCGACGTTGTCGTTGGAAATCCTCCATATATAGCTCCGGACGAAGCGGCAGACATGGATGTTCGTGTGAAGGACTTTGAACCTTACGAGGCTCTTTTCGTAAGTGAAGATGATCCTATCCGGCCATATAAGAGAATAGAAGAAATTGCAATACATGGTCTCAGACCTGGAGGAAAGATTTATTTAGAACTTAATCCCCGTTTTGCTGAAAATGTTTCTTCATATTTCAAATCTAAGAAATGGCAGGATGTGGAGGTCCGTGTCGACTCATATGGAAAGAAACGTATGATGAAAGCAGTCTTTAGGGATTGATGTGGTTTTATCTGGCGTTTGAAAAAATACTGACAATATACAGATTCTTAATTATCGTTATGCAAAAAAGGAATCCGACTGCCGACGAGATGCTTGTGAGAATGGCAGGCCTCTGTGCCGGTGCAGAGCAATGTTCGGCTGATATTAGAAACAAGATACAGAAACAGGGGTTTTCTGCGCATGAGGCAGATCGGATGATACAGTATCTTCAGCAAAACAGATATCTTGATGATTCCCGCTACGCTCGTGCGTATGCTGTCGATAAGGTGAGGTTCTCCGGGTGGGGACGAATGAAGGTTAGAATGGGTCTAAGGGCCAAAGGTATGACTGATTCCATTATCGTACAGGCATTGAACTACATTCCGGATGCAGAGTATAAAGAAACTCTTCGGAAAGTCCTTATCGCAAAGTCAAGAAATCTTGATCTTGCTGATGTCAAAGACCGTCAGAAACTTTACAGGCATATGGCTTCCCGTGGATTTGAATCGCAACTTATTATCTCCACTATCCGTGAGAGAATGTCCGAAAGAGAATTGGAATGAAAAGTATAGTAAGGGATCTCGTAGATTTCTTTATGCCGCGAACGTGCCATATGTGTGGATGTGCTTTACGCGACTCCGAACGAGTTTTTTGTATACGGTGCATCGAGACGCTCCCGAGATCGCTCTATCATCGTATGCCTCTTAATCCGATGGAACGTCGTTTTGCCGGAATAGTCCCGTTTGTACGAGCTACAGGACATTTCATCTATTCCCGCAATTCCGCTCTGGCTGACGCCATCCACGACATGAAATACCGTAAGTTTCCATCCGTCGGATTTCGGCTCGGAGAGATCGTCGGTGAAGAACTGAATATGTCTGGATTTTTCAATGGCGCCGATGGTGTGGCAGGTGTTCCGATGCATTGGTGGAAGCAGGCTCGCCGAGGCTACAATCAAACCGATTTCATAGCCGAGGGGATTGCGTCTGCCATCGGTCTCCCGGTCGTCGATGCGCTCAAGGCTTCGCGCAGGCATAAGACCCAGACTGCAATGACACTTGAGCAGCGTATTTCTAATCTCTCTGGGGCGTTCCGGGTGACGGATACTTCACTTCTTCAGGGGAAGGGTCTTGTAATAGTAGACGATGTATGCACTACAGGATCCACACTACGCGCCGTCGCCTCTCAAATCATGACCGAAGTCCCGGATTGCAGATTATATCTACTCTCTATCTGCGTGACCGTCTGACTTATTCTTAAGGAATGGCGAAAAAATATTAAAAAATATTTGGAGGTTTCTCCATAATGTCGTAAATTTGCGTTATAATTGGCAGAATATGTTGATTAAGCATTATCTCTTCTCACCAAAAATGTGATATTATGAATACTCCGGATAAAATGCTTGCAGAGAAACTTCTGCATATCAGTGCGATTAAGCTTCAACCTTCCATGCCGTTCGTGTGGAGTTCCGGTTGGAACTCACCGATTTACAACGACAACCGTAAGGCCCTTTCGTATCCTGACGTTCGCAATTGCATCAAGATTGAGATGGCGCGCGTCATTATGGAGAATTATCCCGAGGTCGACGCCATTGCTTCTGTGGCCAACGGTGCCATTGCATGGGGACTGCTGGCGGCTGACGTAATGGGGCTTCCTTTCGCTTATGTCAGGGATACCCCGAAAGATCATGGTCTTGAAAACACTATTGAAGGTAATCTGAAGCCCGGCTGGAAAGTTGTGGTGATCGAGGATCTTATCTCTACCGGAGGCAATGCCCTGCGTGCCATCGATACGGTCAATAATGCCGGATGTGAGGCAATCGGGATAGTCGCCCTCTTCAATTATGAGTTTCCGATCGCCATAAAGCGTTTCCGTGAGGCCAATATCAATGCTGTCGCCCTCTGCTCCTACACCTCCATGCTTGAAGTGGCCGAGAATATCCAGTTCATTAGTCCGGCGGAGGCCGAGACACTCCGTGACTGGAGGAAGCACCCCGACTCATGGGTGCCTCAGCATGAGGCATTCTGACTTCATTGGATATTGACTACAAAACCTTTAAATCTTAAACACTTAAACTGAAAAATAAAGACATGGCTACATACAAAAGCGAAGAAGTAACCCTCAAGGCTCCCGCTGAAAGCGTTTTTTCGCGTCTAAGTAATTTTGAATCGCTAAAGTCGATGCTTGCCCAGGTGCCGTCTGATCAGATCCCGGCGGACAAGAAAGAGATGTTTGATAATATCCGTCTGACAGAAGACTGTATAGAACTTCCCGGTGGTCCCGTTGGATCTCTCAAGTTGAAGGTGACAGAGCGTACAGCTCCCTCTCGTATCACTCTTAAGGGCGAGGGCACACCAGTGCCGTTGCAGCTTCAGCTTGACATACATCCTGTCGACGACGCTTCCTGCCGTGCCCAGGCAAAAGTGGACATTGAGATTCCGGCTATGCTGCGTCCTATGATTTCCGGTCCCATGCAGAAAATGACCGAGCAGTTCGCAAGTGTACTCCGATCGATTCCGTTCTCATAATAAAGGATATAGGATCGAGAGATGCGTTGTCCCGGCTTCCTGTCCTTTCTGAAGAAGGGAACTCTCGCCTTGACGCTGATAGCAATGCTGTCGGTCGCATCTTCGTGCAATCAGGTCGACGATGACCGAATCCCCTCTCTTCCGGTTTTTATAAATCTTTCGGGTGCCGGCATGTGGAACAGCTACGGAGTATCCGGTGTCGGCATAAGCAGAAACTTTATAAACTGGCAGGGTACGGTTTCTCCAGCCGGATTCCCATATACAGCGACTACTTATGTCGGTTTTGGAGGAGTTCTTCTCATCGGAGGGGTGGATCCGTTCACTGCCGAGCCTAATGTGCCTCTTGCCTATGATCTCGCATGTCCTGTGGAATGCAGCCAAACCGTCAGGGTTTTTATCGATTCAGAAAATCTTGAGGCTGTATGTCCCGTTTGCGGTTCGCGTTATGACGTCGTAACCGCAGGGGGAGCGCCTGTTGGGGGCGTCGCTCTGACCGGACAATATAAATACGGTCTCAGACGATATGTATGTCAGCCGGATCAGTCAGGTGGCTACATCATACATAACTGAGAATGTGAACTATTTGATCGCTGATCGTTAATATTTAAAAAAGTTGGAAGAACTGGTGTATATGATATTGCGGGGCCTTATAATCGGAGTGGTGGTGTCCGCTCCGATGGGTCCTGTAGGTATATACTGTATACAGCGCACACTTGATAAGGGACGTCTGTCTGGATTCTACACCGGAGTCGGCGCCGCCATTTCCGATCTTATATATTGTCTGCTTACAGGTTTCGGCCTATCATTCATCGAAGTGTTCATCAATACCCACCGTTCTCCGATACAGCTTCTCGGGTCTATTGTATTGATATTTTTCGGTATATGGCTCATGCGTAAGAAACCGGATGGTCAGATATCCGTGGATGCCGATCATGGAGCCCCTTCACGTGAAGGAGACATTCTGAAAGGTTTTGCTCTTACTTTCTCCAACCCTCTGATCCTTTTTCTTATAATCGGACTTTTCGCCCAATTCAACTTTGTTATCGAGGATATGAAGTTCTATCACTACGTGTTGGGCTTCATAGGGATAATCGGCGGTGCGTTAGGCTGGTGGTGGCTTGTCACTCACTTTGTAGATAAACTGCGTGGCCATTTCAATCAGCGCACGATGAAAATGATCAATACGGTGATAGGTGTCATAATTCTGATCTTTGCAGGTGTCGGTATATTCTCATCAGCATCCTCACTGATAGCCGCTACTTCATATCCTGAAGAAAAGTATGGAAATATTAGATCGGCTGATTTCCGTGTGGAAGACACGGCGCATAAGGGCTGGAGCGCGGAGTTTGTCTGTGATGACGGTTCTTCGATAATACTTGATGTGACGCCAGTATCGAAGGCTGATCCTTTCGGCGATTCCAGTGTCGATGTGCTCCGTCTGTGTGTGATGGAGAAGCCCTCCGGTGCGGTGTTGTGCGAATCTTTGATTTCAGAAGGAATAGATCCTTATAGAGGGAAGAATGCATGGCGTGTCATCAGAGCCGGCGATCGCTGGAATATCTTTGCGGGAAACAGGGAATATCATCATATTGTCAGTTTTGAATCGGATCTCATACCCGTATCCGGGCCGATCCTTGTATCTAAGTCGGCGGGAGGAATTACGGCGACTGTCGGCAGTGTAATGTCAGAACCTGTTGAATCTCCGGCCGTTTCAGAGTCTGACATTATGTGTGCTGTTAAGGAAACAAGAGATGGGGGCGCCTCTGTTTCAGGTATTTATTCTATACTTGACTATGAGCAGGATGATGCTTTCGCACGCATTGGAGGATTATACCGTCTTGCGGTTGTGCCAGACGATGGAGCTGAAGAAGGTTATATTGTCTATTATTTAGGAGGCGCGCGTGAGAATGCGTCTTTCTGGAGTTTGGGCAAGATGAAAGGGTTGTTGAAGTCAACGCCTTTTGCCAATGTGTATAATGTCGAGTGGCGCGATGCCGAAGGAGAATGGATGCGCCATGACGTTCAGGCCGAGACTGACAATCTCGCTCATACGCTGACTGTCAAGTTTCCGTATCAGGCCACCACGTTACGATTTAGAAAAGAATAAATCAGCAGTGTAGGAGGGTGGGTTCTATCTCGGTCTACCATCGTCCGGAGGCTCCGCCTCCGCCGGTGCTTCCGCCGCCGAATCCGCCACCGAACCCTCCGCTAAATCCCCCGCCTCCTCCGCGACGGCGTGAAGACCCGAGGATTGCCGCAGCTGCCATCGCGGCTGCCATGTCTTTTTTCGGAATTCTGAATCCCTTATTGTCGCTGTAGCCGCAATAATCACATCTATATTGTGAAATCCCCTCCCCTTCAGCATGATAGGTGGGCTGGCGTAATGTGCGGTTCCCAACAAAATGATAGGCTCGGGTGCCGCAATTCGGACAGTAGGAATATTTTGAGTTATTGACAGGGTAGGGAGTGACCTCTGTATTACCGCATTTTTCGCAACGGTGCACGTCATAGTTTACCGATCCTATTTTCTGCTCAAACTGCTGGCTTGGTGTCAGGGCACCAAGAGCCTGATTGCCTTTCAGCCTTATCGATTTCCCTCCGCAATCAGGACATGTGTGGCTGCCGTATCGCGCATGCCTGTAATGATACAGTGCCAGCAGATAAAATGGAAGTGCTGTGAGCAGGGTTCCTGCCGACAGGAATGCAAGCAACGTAAGGCTCGATCTCCATTCCTGAGCTTTCTGATATGAAGATGACATCTTCATTGCCTTCCGTCTGTAAGTAATATATGCACCGCATGCCAGCAACCATAGAAGTATGCCGATTACCGCTAAGAATCCTGTCAGGACTTCCTTGCTGACAGGAGCCTCTTCTATGCCGGCGCCGGAATGCTTGTCGCTAAGTTCTGAACGAAGTTCATCGGCATATTCCGGCTCTGTCATTATTCTGGAGATCATGGCGGTAGCTTCGTCTACAGCGCAGTCAAGGCAATCTTCGCGCATATTGGGGATAACAGCTTCTCTGATAATTCTCCCACATGTGATATCTGGCAATACCCCTTCGGCGCCGTAGCCGGTCTGTATCCTTACTTCCCGGCTGTCAGGAGAGATAAGAAGCAAAACACCGTTATCCTTGTCCTCCTTGCCAAGCCCCCAGCGGGTAAACAATTTTTCAGAGAAGTCTTCTATGGAATAGTTTCCGATCGATGGCACCACAGCGACAGCTACTTCCGCTGTGGTGGAATCGCGAAGGGCCTGCAATCGCGCGTTTACACGGCTACGTGTCTGCATTCCCAACCTCCCTTCCGGATCCGCCACATACTCATATCTGTCAGCGATATTTGGATTCACAATGTCTTCCGGTCTATAATCCCGTCCATACATTGCGAGACTAAAGGCGAGTAGGGCGATGAATGTGCATATGTTTCTTCTGATCATATTCAATCGGTTGTTAAATTGATCGGTCGTCATGGTTGTCTGGTTAAACGGCTGGAAGAGAATGCCCGTTGAGTGTGCGGAACAGATCAAGCGCATATACGTCTGTCATCGCCGATATGTGGTCTACCACTCCCTGAAGCCTGGTATTCAGACTCTCCGAGCGAACATCATATTGGTGTGGCACTTTCTCAAGAAGTAGCCTTGAATAGGCTTTCTCGGGAGCCATGACCGCTCCTACGAGGTTGTCCATAAGATAGGTTATGATCCGGTTGCCTGCAAGTTCTATGTCTATTACTTCCGGCGCATTGTAGATCTTCTTCCACGCAGTCTCGCTGCACTCCCCGTAGGCTTCACTCAGGCGTCCGGGAATATTCGAGATGAGCGATCCATTATAGTCTCCGGCGAGTATCTCCTTTTCGTGGTCGGTGAACTCCTTCGAACATCCTCCTACAAGAGCCCCGATCACTTTCGAGCGCATGTAGCCCACTTGCTCGTTAGGATCATCAAGCCTCTTCATGGAAAATATCATATGCTCCTGCTCGTTCTTTTCGAAGAAATTAAGCAGAAGACGCTTGACTTCTTCAGTCGGGAGTATCTTCAGTTTATGCGCGTCTTCAATATCCATTATCTGATAACATATGTCATCTGCGGCTTCCATAAGGAAAACAAAAGGATGACGCGCGTGCTTTCCCGGTTCGGTCTCTGGAATGCCAAGTTCTTCCGCCACTCTCAGATAAGTTTCTTCTTCCGTCTCGAAGTATCCGAATTTACCTTTCTCTCCGGCGAGCGATGATGAGTATGGATATTTCACTACGGAAGCCAATGCGCTGTAGGTCATGGCGAACCCTCCTTCGCGCCGCCCTTCAAACTTATGGGTCAGAAGGCGAAATGAATTGGCGTTCCCTTCGAAATGGGCGAAGTCGTTCCATTGGCGAGGAGTGAGGAACGGTCTCAACGACATTCCTTTCCCCTCTGTGAAAAAGCTGGATATGGTCTTTTCACCGTTATGTCCGAATGGTGGGTTCCCGAGATCATGGGCAAGACACGCGGTGGCTACGATATCTGCCATGTCGGAAAGTTTGGCTGTCCGCATGTCATATCCATGGCGGTCGATCAGGATATTGGCTACCTCATGAGCCATCGATCGTCCGACTGATGATACTTCAAGGCTGTGGGTCAGTCTATTGTGAACAAATATTGATCCGGGCAGGGGAAAAACCTGAGTCTTGTTCTGCAGACGGCGGAATGGGGATGAGAAGATGAGCCTGTCATAGTCCCGTTGGAAATCGGAGCGGGTATGAGGCTGCGGGTCGTGGTATTGCTCAAGACCGAGACGCTTGTCAGATATGAGGGAGTTCCAATTCATTTTACAAAATTAGTGATTTTATTTGTTAAAAAATCTTTAGTTATTGATTTTTTTTGTAATTTTGCGGAGTTTTTCTTATTGACATATGAACAGTATTGGTCAAAAGTATTGTTACTGCGGGGATAAAACCTGGATGCTTATGGTCTCCGTGATGCTTATAGTGCTGATTTCCTGTGGGAATAGGACCTCTCCGGCCGGACCTGATGTGGAAAAGCCGGAAGAAAGCATGTTCCATGCCGACAATGACATCGCCATGACGGTATGCTCTATTGTTGATGCAATAAGGGTTGGAGAGCGTCTGGATAGTGCGGATTATGGCTTTACGGGTATTCTGACTGACGGACAGGGTACGCCTCTATATACGGATATCGAGGGAAATCCCGGAGAATGGAATGTGAAGGTGATCGGCGACGATGAGGCGCGTATATGCAATCTTCATCTCGGCGACCTCATGACGGAAGATCTTCGTAATTATATAGTAGGTGCTTTGAATCTTAACAGTGCGGATTTAGTTACGGCTTATGTTAATCCTGCTGACGAACAGGAGTTTATATGGCTGTATGATATAGGCGACGTTCAGGTAGCCTTTTCTGAGACATCGGTAAAGACCCCTGCTGATCTGGAAGGGATTATAATGTCAATATCTGTATTCCGCCGCTGATTTATGCTATTAAAATGTATAAGGCAATTTAAGTAAAAAACACTCGGCGGTTCTTCTCCCTGCGTTATTACGGTTCCAGTATTTCATGCCGTAAGACGTGGTGGCCAAACCTGCAGCGCAGACAGTCATGTCGGTCGCAGTATTCTTTCCTAAGGTGTATAAGAGCCTGCGAGGTGCCTGCGTCTGATGCCCTGAATCCTAATTGCTGCCAATTCCTGACTATTGCGTTTTTCTCCGGAGGCAGACCCGTCAGCAGTGCGATGGCGGCTTCTTTCATCTCATGGTCGCAGTGAAGAAGGGCGTATGCATACATAAGAGGCGCAGCTACGTTGATAAGCAGTATGTTGATGCTTTGTTCCGAAAGATACGGTGGATTTGCCTCAGTCTGGAAATCACCTCCGAATGTAAGTCGCCGGCTCCAGTATTGATCTACCTGCCACCTGAAGAGTGCGCGTAGCTTATCCTCGTCGCCTTCTGTCATTATAATTCTCTGGAGTAAGTCTGGCGTTTCAGACATGGCTTTGGCCAGTAAGGCTATCCTGCGGTAAGGAAGGTTCTGAGGTCTTGTCCTTGCGAATTTCCATGCGGCGAGCGGAATGGGGTGCATTGAATATTTACGTGCGAGAAACTGATATTCCCGGCACATGAGCTGATATCTTCTGTCTGTCTGGTTTGTGGTGGAATCGAGCATTCCGGCCTGTCCGAAGAATATTGCCTCCATCTGCAGTATATTGTCGGAATGACGTCGCAGATGGTTAAGATCTATGCTGTGTGCCAGCATCTCAAAAGGAATTCCGTTTAGTCCGAATCCCAGGGCACGCGCCAGAGTCAGGAAGCATGCCACGTTCCAGTCTCCGTGAGATTTGCGTAGCTCTTCTTCTATTCTCGCTGCTTTGTGCTGAAGACGTTCGATCGTCAATGTCTCGATCCAGTCGGCACGTTTAAGCTTATCTATGTGTTGAAGTCGGGATGCACAGCGTATTTCAGTATTGGCTCCTGTGAGATATGCAAATGTCCGATAGAATTTTTCAGGAAGTCTCACTTGCATCTGAGCCAACACTGTATTGTCTTTGCGTATGATCCTTGTGTCGCTGTGTGCCACTACGTGAAGAATCACATTATCGTATGACGGATCTGAATCGTGGCCATGGCGGTGCCAGTCAGATGCTTTCATATGTATTTCGATATTCCCTGCCCAGACTTTTCCGTCTATTTTCACCTTGGCGTTGAAAAAGTCGGGCCCGGCATCCCTGTTCAGGACCCCGGGATCGATGACCCTGACTTTCTCTCCGCTTACAAGCTCGAAAGGAAGTCCCAGCATCCGGTTAGCCCACAGCAGCTGAAATATTTCCTCCATTAAAATCTGTAAGAAATTCTGAAATCTATAGAGGGATAGACTACGGCGAGCTTCATCAGATCCATATAAGAGCCGACTTTCCCGCGGAGGTTTATAAGATCGTTGAGCACTGTGCCATCGTGAGTTGTGACCTTAGGCGCACCTCCCCAGAATTGAACGCCTGCATCGAATGACACCTGCCATTTGCCGTCAGCACTCAGCGCTCCGCCATATCCGAAACCTAAATAGGGACGAAAACGGTTTACCTTGGCATATGCGCTGACTGTTCCGTCCTTGTCAGGCTTCATCATATAAGGAGTTCCGTCCTTATAGTCGCCTACATGTACTCCCAGTTCGCCGACTCGCATCAGTTTTTCCTGTAGAGTCTTCAGGTCCGGCCCCAGACTCATCGCAAACTCAGGATCAAGATATATGTCTCCGAATATTGGATTTTCTATGAAATATTCAGTGAAATCATCTATTTTGGTGAAACCATCGTAAAGCCTGTTATACATGTTCAAGGCTAAAAGTGATGGCATTTCCGTCATGGCGTTGATTGACTTGCCGACTGAGTTTCCTCCCAAGAAGAATCCCGCGGTGAAATGCCAGTGGCGATTATTCTTGAAAGGATATACATCCACTAAGAGACGGAAGGTTGTCATCGTGGGTTTTGATTCCATCTTCACCTCCTTGTCTATATTCATGCCGCTGAGTTTGTTCATGATGTCACTGATCATATCGAATTTATTGGTGATCTTTCCGTCGACATAGCTGTCAAGGCCGAAATACATAGGCACTGTAAACTGTGGCATACAGTCAAATCCCACACGGAGTTTTGTCCATTCTGTCATGGGAGACGCGATTTCGAGTCCGAGACCTGTAGTACCGATGTTGGCAGCGATTTCTATGGTATTGAAGACTCCGTGCTTATCCATTCTTTTTATGATGGATTCAGACTGTTTTTCGGTTGCAGGAGTTGTAGGTGAGAATGATGTTTCCTGTGCATTGATGATGGAGGGATAGATTAGCGCAATGAGTGTAATCGCTTTTAATACTGTTTTCTTCATGATTCAATAAGATATTTGGTGCAAATGTAGTGATTTTTTTTTATTTATCAACAATTATTTCTGTTTTTGGAAGAATTTTTAGCCGTTGATGCAAATATTTTTAGATTGAAAAGTGTTTACATTAGAAGAAGAAATAGGAAATGAAACAAATAAGTAAACATAGAGACTCAGGCATGCGTATGCGTGGCGGCTGGGAACCGGACCGTATTCTCCGCCGAGAGAACAAGGGAGATACGGCAGTCGGTCTATTGACCTTTGTCGGTGATCTTTTCCCGGATTCAAAGCGTGGTGACCTTAAGAAATGGTTGAAATTCGGTCATCTCGCGGTCGATGGCTCTGTGACCACTGCATTTGACGCTCCTGTAGCACCCGGAAGTGTGGTAGAGCTTAACACGACACGTCCATTCGTGGTGTTTCGTCATCCAAGGATTAAACTTGTATATGAAGACGACGACATTATTGTGATAGACAAAGGCTATGGCCTCCTTTCCGTAGGCACTGATTCCTCTAAGAAGACAAGTGTGGAGACCGCCTATAGCATATTACGTGAGTATGTCAAGTCGAAACATCCGTCAAACAAGATATTCATTGTCCATCGTCTTGATCGCGACACGTCAGGACTTATGGTTTTTGCCAAGACTATCGAGTCAAAAGAGGCACTTCAGCACAACTGGAATAATATGGTGCTCGAGCGTAAATATGTTGCTCTTCTCGATGGAGAACTTGATAAGGATAGCGGTGAGGTGAGAAGCCATCTTGCCGAGACGGTGCAGCATGAGGTTTATTCTACGGATGATCCTTCCGAGGGAAAACTGGCCGTGACACGCTATAAGGTACGTCGTAAAGGTAAGGGGCATACATTGGCGGAGTTCTCTCTTGATACCGGTCGAAAGAATCAGATCCGTGTGCATGCTCGCGACCTCGGCTGTCCGATTACGGGTGATAAGCGGTATGGTAACGGCAGCGGTCCGTTGCATCGTCTTGCCCTGCACGCAGAAACCTTGAGGTTTGCGCATCCTGTAAGCCGGAAGGATATGAATTTTACAAGTCCCGTACCTTCTCAATTCTATAGATATGTCTAATCATTATGACTATATGCCGAAGCCCGAAGGGTGGTTGCCTCCTACGACGGAAATGACTGAGGTTCAGGAATCCCGGCCTGATGTTGCTGTGGTTTCTGCCGTGGTGGAATCTGCGGATGCTATCGTGCCTGAAGAGCCGTTAAGTGATTCCGACGCTTCTGCAGATCCGGAAGATCTTACACCGTTAGAACGTTTCGTCACCCGCTGCTCCCATCTTATCTCTTGGATATTCGTGCCGTTGTTAATGCCTGTATACGGTATAATACTTATCTTCTCATTGTCGTTTCTGGCGTATACATCCTTCAGCACTAAGCTCATCTTTACTCTCATTGTATTTGGGTTTAACTTCTTGGTGCCGGTAATTCTTGTGCTTATTCTCAAGAAAATGGGTGTAATAAATGATATCGGGCTCAATGGCCGTCGGGAAAGGCTCATACCATACATCATTACGATCCTGTGTCTCTCTGCTACCGGATTGTTCCTGTATCTTAAGATGGCTCCGGTTTGGGTAGCTATGTTCTATGCGGGAGGCGCTTTGGCCGGACTTATCAATCTCCTGATTAATTTCCGATGGAAGATAAGCGCACATGCCGCCGGAATAGCGGGTGTTGTGGCAATGCTTATCCAGGTCATAAAGGAAGGTCCGTCCGGAGACGGTGTGGTAGGATGGATTGTAGGAGCGATACTATGTGCAGGTTTCCTGGGTAGCGCGCGTATCTGGCTCGGACGTCACACTCTGATGCAGGTGCTCGCAGGCTCTGCTGTAGGTTTCCTAAGCGTGTGGACTTTATCTCTTATTTAATGCATTATGAATAATTCATAATGCAGAATTTGGTCGCTATGTTTTTTTTTATTAATTTCGCGTTCTAATCATAAGACGTAATTAACCAAAACAGTAATTCGCATAATGATTAAGCATCAGGCATTAAGAATTGAATGACATGCAGCATGCATTATGAATTATGCATTAACCCATAAGTAATATGGCACAGGAAAATCAAAATCAGAATCAGAATCAGCTTCAGATCCAGCTTCGCCCGGAGGTGGCGGATGGAAAATACTCCAACCTCGCTATGATTGGCCATGGCCCCAATGAGTTCCTTATTGATTTCATCTTTGCTGCTCCCGGAATGCCTCAGGCTCCCGTTGTAAGCCGTATCATCATGAGCCCGGAAAACGCCAAGCAGCTTATGTATGCTCTTACTGACAATGTCAACAAGTATGAGGCTAAGTTCGGTGAGATCAGCCGTAAGGTGGAAAACAAGGGTGGAATGAAGAATCCTTTCAGCAACAACTGATCCTTGCCGCTCCCTCCTCTCTCCTCCAGACAAATCCGACTCATTACAACTTCGAATGCTCTACATCTATAATACTCTAAGCCGAATTAAACAGCCGTTCACGCCCCTGCATGAGGGGCGTGTCGGTATGTATGTATGTGGTCCCACTGTATATGGCGACGCACATCTCGGACATGCGCGTCCGGCCATTACATTCGATATCCTTTTCCGCTACCTTAAGCATCTTGGCTATAAGGTGCGTTATGTACGTAACATTACTGATGTCGGCCATCTTGAACACGACGCTGATTCCGGAGAGGACAAGGTAGCGAAAAAGGCTCGCCTCGAACAGCTTGAGCCTATGGAGGTGGTACAATATTATCTCAACCGATACCATCGTGACATGGAGGCTCTTAATGTTCTTCCGCCGAGCATCGAGCCTCACGCGTCCGGCCATATCATCGAGCAGATCGAATATGTAAAGAAAATTCTTGACTCCGGATATGCTTATGAAAGTCAGGGATCTGTTTATTTCGATGTCGAAAAATACAATAAGGATCATCACTATGGTAAATTGTCAGGCCGAAACATAGATGACCTTCTTTCTACAACCCGTGAACTTGACGGACAGGATGAGAAGCGTAATCCTCTCGATTTCGCTCTCTGGAAGAAAGCAGCTCCGGAGCATATAATGCACTGGCCTTCGCCATGGAGCGAGGGATTCCCCGGATGGCACCTTGAGTGCTCTACTATGGGGGAGAAGTATCTTGGTGAGGAATTCGACATTCACGGCGGTGGTATGGATCTCATGTTCCCCCATCATGAATGCGAGATAGCACAGAGCGTTGCAGCTAAGGGACACGACACTGTGCGCTACTGGATGCATAACAACATGATCACGATTGCCGGAAAGAAAATGGGTAAGAGCTACAACAACTTCATTACCCTTGAGCAATTCTTCAAAGGAGAGCATCCGCTTCTGACTCGTCCTTATTCTCCTATGGTGATCCGTTTCTTCATACTGCAGGCTCAGTATCGAAGCACTGTCGATTTCTCCGATGCTGCTCTTCAGGCCGCAGAGAAGGCTCTTGAGAGGATGCTTGACGGCTATCGCCGTCTGCAGGCTCTTGTGCCGGCCGAGAAGTCAAGCGTGGAGCTTCCTGATTTCGCGGCTAAATGTTATGAGGCTATGGACGATGACCTCAACACCCCGATTGTGATTGCCGAGCTTTTCGACGCATGTTCTTATATTAATAAGGCGACTGACGGTCTGATCTATCTCTCCGCTGAAGACATTGATAAGCTTAAGGCTTTATTCAACACATTCCTTATTGACTTGCTCGGAATACGTGTTGATTCTTCTGCCGGAGCAGGTGATGTCGATTCTGCTCAGACAAAGGCATTTGAGGGAGCTGTAGATCTGCTTATGGATGTCCGTAAGAACGCCAAGGCCGCCAAGGACTGGGCCACCAGTGACTTCATCCGCGATCGTCTTGCCGAGCTTGGTTTCGATGTAAAGGACACCAAGAACGGTGTCGAATGGAAGATACGTAATAAGTGACAAAGGAGAATTGGGGGTTGAGCGTTGTTGAGGTATGTATTGTATACATTCTCAATTCTTAATTGCAGGAAGAAATGAGTAAATATAATTATAGGCGACGCAGGTCTTCTGTGGCCAATGCCGGTTGTATAGGAATCGGTGGAGATAATCCGATTCGGATTCAATCGATGTGCAATACCAATACCAACGATACCGAAGCCAGTGTCGCTCAGTCGATGCGTATAGCAGAGGCTGGTGGAGAACTGGTGCGTCTGACAACTCAGGGTGTCAGGGAAGCCTCAAATATGGCCAATATAAAGCGTGCGCTGAAGGAGGCCGGCTGCAATGTGCCTATAGTCGCTGACGTTCATTTCAATCCCAATGCCGCCTTCGAGGCCGCTGTTACTTGCGATAAGGTGCGGATCAACCCTGGTAACTTTGTGGATGCCGCACGTACATTCAAGAAACTCGAGTTCACCGACGCTGAATATGCTCAGGAACTTGAGAAAATTCGTTCGAAATTTGTTCCTTTTCTCGACCTTTGCCGTGAAAACAATACATGTGTGCGTCTGGGTGTAAATCATGGCTCTCTCTCCGATCGCATTATGAGTCGTTATGGAGATACTCCTGCCGGTATGGTCGAATCAGTCATGGAGTTCCTTCGTATCGCGCGTGAAGAAAGTTTCGATAATATAGTTATCTCAGTAAAGGCCTCTAATGTCATTGTAATGGTAGAGACCGTACGCTTGCTTGTAAAGGCAATGGACGAGGAGGGAATGCGTTTTCCTCTTCATCTTGGAGTGACGGAAGCTGGTGATGGTGAAGACGGCCGTATCAAGAGTGCTGTAGGAATTGGTACATTGCTTTCGGAAGGATTAGGCGATACTATCCGCGTCTCTCTGAGCGAGGATCCGGAATGCGAGATCCCGGTAGCGGTCAAATTACGTGACTATGTGGCGGCTCGTGCCGGACATGAGCCAGTCCCCGAACCCGAGACGGTTATGCCAGGGAAAGCCCGTGACTATGCTTCTGCGCAGATCCCGACCGCTTCGGAGAATAAGGAGTTTCCTGTGATGGATGTGGATTTTACTTTACAGCCGGATTGGCACTATGTCTCCACATCGATGCCTCCTGCGCTGTTTGAAGATGAACTGCCTGTAGTGCTGACTACATCTTCCGATAATCGTCCCGGTGCCATCATGAGTTGGATTGACCGTTTCGTGGCTCTTGGCGGGAATAATCCGGTTATCGTCATGATGGGATTCCTTACCACCGATCTTGAAAGTCTTCAGATAGAGGCTGCTGCTGACTTCGGACCCATTCTGCTCGGAGGATATGCGTCCGGTATCGGTATTGTGGCTTCCGAGAAGTTTACGAAAGATGAGGTGAAAAGTGTTGCTCTCGGTATTCTTCAGGCTACGCGTCTTCGCATATCGAAGACTGAATACATAGCATGTCCCGGTTGTGGCCGTACTCTTTTCGATCTTCAGAAGACTCTTGCTGAAGTCAAGGCCAACACTTCGCATCTTAAAGGTCTTAAGATTGGGGTGATGGGCTGCATAGTAAATGGTCCCGGCGAGATGGCTGATGCCGACTACGGCTATGTCGGAGCTGGCCCCGGTAGGGTGTCCATATATAAAGGAAAGACTCTTGTAAAGAAAAATATTCCTGCAGAAGAGGCTCTTCCTGCTCTTTTGGCGTTGATTGACAGAGACAGACGATTGTAGCTTTTTTTCTTTCCGCAAAACGAACATTATCAAATCCTTATTGTTATACACAATAAAGTGGTGTTTTTTTTAATGTTTTTTATGAATTTTTGAAAAAAATGTATTAATTTTGCAGTTGGATTAATATAATGTAGCAGAAATTGCTATCCGGACTTGTATGATATGAAAATGTACAGGTATGTGAAAAAGATTCCACTTAATAATAACGCTATATAACAATAAATAATTATCAATAACTTAAAATTACCAGAGATGAAGAAAAAACTACTCTATGGGTTTACCCTGGCGCTTCTCGGAAGTGTGTCGATGGGAACGCTTCAGTCTTGTAAAGATGATTGGAGCGATTTAAACCATAAGGTTGACTTTAATCAGAAGGACCTTTTAGCTCAACTCACTAAGCTTGAGGGAGAGTTGCGCCCTATGATCGTTGCTAATAAGGTATCGATTGATAGCCTTGGTCAGGTGGTTAAAAATTATGCTAATAAAGATAGTATAGATATTGCCGGACTTCGTGCTGATCTTGATGCTCTTACTGCAGGAATGACTGAAACGAGCATCATGGAGCAGATTGAATCTTTGATTAAGAGTGGAGCTGTTGCAAGCGGAAAAGATTTTGAGGATGCTATTAACGCAATCAATGCTCGTCTTGATTTGCTTCCGGATAATCTTTCGAATCGTCTTACGAAGCTTGAGTCGTATTCAAATGCTCTGGATTCGATTATTCCTGGATATAATTCACTTTCTCAGACTGTGAATACTATCAAGGAACAGTATCAGGCTCAACAGGAAGCACTTGGAGCTATGCAGGGTAGTGTAAAAGAACTTTGGGAATCGGTATACGGCGAAGGTGGTCTGTCTGCTCAGATGTCTCAGTACTATTATGCACTTCAGCAGGACATAGAGGATAAGTATAATGAACTTGCTGCTTCTAATAAGGATCTTTGGGAAAGTATTTATGCTCCCGGTGGCCTTAGCGACCAGATGTCACAGTACTTTAACGCTAACAAGGACGCAATAGATGATCTATCACAGGATCAGAAGGATCTTTGGGAAAGTATTTATGCTCCCGGTGGGCTTAGCGATCAGATGTCCCAGTACTATAACGATAACAAGGATGCAATCGCTGCTAATGCTGCAGATACCAAGGAACTTTGGGAAAGTGTCTTTGGAGAAGGCGGCGTTATGACTCTTGTAAATCAGTACTATCGTGCAAATCAGGAAGAAATTGAGGAACTCAGAGCTTCGAATACAGAGCTTTGGGAATCAATTTATGGAGACGGTGGCCTGACTACTCAGATCTCGCAGTATTACACCGCTAATAAGAATGCCATTGAGGAACTCGCGCAGGATATGAACGATCAACTTGATCGTATCATTAATCGTGTCGATAATTTGATTACCAGTATCCTTCTTCAGGGCGTTTACAGCCCCGTCTTTGGTAGTTTCAATCTTCCTTTTGATGTTCAGAGCAATATTCTGTTCAACTGGTGTGGTTATAATGACCTTGAGACTTATAACTTCCCTAATGCAGGAAGTGAATACAACTATAAGGATGAAGCTCCTGCGTTGACATTTGTCGATCTTGCTGCTCTTAGCCCGAAGGTGGTGGAATTGAAAAAAGGATATTTCGGTGATTTAAATCTCGGTAAGGTTTATATGACCCTTAATCCTGCAGGCCATTATTTCGATGAAAATGCATTTAAGCTTGAGACTTCTTCTGAGAAAAAATTCCCTGCAACTCTTAAGGTGTCAAAGAGCAATGATGAATTATTCTTCGGCTATACACGTGCTACAGTTAAAGGTAACGGTTTCTATGCTGCTGACGTAGTGGTTAGTGAAGAAGACATTCCGAGTGTTGAAATTGTTATTGATCCGGGTCTGAAATCAGCTGTAAATAAAGCACTCAGAGATCCTTCTAAGTTCTCACCCATGGATTTTGTGAAGGGGCTTTACAATCAGTTCCGTAATTTCCCTGCATATGCTGTACGTTACGATTGGACAGTAAACGACCAGCCTTATTCAGTTATCGGCAAGTATGATATTATGGCTACTACTGCGAAGCCTTTCAGCTATCAGATGCTTGTTGATGGTAGTTTTGGAGCTAAACTTCCTATATATAATCACATTGAAAACATCATTTACAAACTGAAAGATAATGAGAATCTTAAGTTTGACTTTACAAAGTATGGTTTATCATTCGACGACGGTAAGTATACGATTAATATTCCGCCACTTGTTATCGATGATAAGAGCATAACTGTAAGTGGAGGTGATCTGTATGTCCATATTCCTGCAATGGAGGTTTTGGATGCTAATGGAAATGTGGTAGGCAAGACCGATGCCCAAAGTATTCAGGTTCAGGGTAACGATCTTAAGAATCTCTATAGTTCAATCGAGAAAGGTATTAAGGACGCAATCAATAGCATGACATCGGATATCTCCGGATGGTCTGAGGATCTGTCAGATGAAGTTAACTCTAAGGTTAACGATATGCTTGCAGATGTTCAGTCCAAACTCAATAATGCTCTTAAGGAAATCGGTGACGACATCACCGGTAGAATTGAGAATATTCTTGATGACTTAGGTGAGCAGGCTCAGCCATATTTTGATCGTCTTAATAAGCTCATTGATCTTTATAACAAGGTAGCCGGTAAGATCAACCGTTTCCTGCAAAACCCGAATCACTACCTGCAGGTAGCTATGTTCTACACGCAGAACGATTCTAATCTTGGCCTTGTATCTAACTCGCTCAATTCCCCGACAATGTTCAACAAGGGTAATAATAATGGTTGGATCGGTCTCTATGCTTCAAGCTATACAGCTGAGATCTTGGCTCCGGCTTACATGAAGTATGTGGCGATAACTAATGTATATGACGCTAAAACTAAAAAGCCGGTTTCGGTTGACCTTAAGGCTCTTAATGCTAAGGGTAAGTTCCTGAATCAGGTTGTGGATGGCAAGACACTACGTTTCGGTATCTCTGCTAGCTCTCTTGAGCCTAATAAGATCTATGAGATCGTATATCAGGGTGTCGATTATCAGGCTCGAACCTCTACACAGAAATTCTACATCCAGGTTAAATAAGTTTTGATAGCATCGTGTCTGGAGTCGATTTTTTCGGCTCCGGACCGATAAAAACTAATCCCCAACCCAAAAACAAGAATTCAATTATGAAATTAAATAAGATATTGCTCGCTGGTGCAATGCTTTTCGCTGGAGCTTCTGCTATGGCACAGGAGACCATCACCGAGTATACATATGTTCCTAACTGGTATATCCAGGGACAATTCGGTGGTCAGGAAACTCTTGGCGAATCATCCTTCGGCCATCTCTTCAGCCCGAATGCTCAGATTGCAGTCGGCACAAACTTCAATCCATACATCGGCGCTCGTCTCGCTGTTAACGCTTGGCGCTCAAGAGGAGCTCTTGACTTTCCTCAGCCTGTAGGCGACCAGCTCTGGAAATGGAATTATGTAGCTCCTACTTTGGACGCTGTTGTTAACCTTACCAACCTTATTGGCGGATATAATCCCTATCGTGTTGTTGATGTTGACCTTCTCGCGGGTGTAGGTGCCAATATAGGTTTTAATAATAAGGAAGCTGTTGCTGCAAGCAAAAAGCTTGCTGATAACGGAGCTCTTCCTCTCGGCCTTATTTGGGATGGTACCAAGGCTCGTTTTGTCGGTCAGTTCGGTCTTGACCTCAACTTCAATGTTTCCAAGCATGTAGCTCTCGGCATTGAGGTTATGGCCAACGTGCTTCCCGACGGTTATAACTCAAAGAAGGCTGGCAACGCAGACTGGTACTTCAATGGCCTTGCCGGTATCAAGTATACTTTCGGTGCGAAATACAACAAGACTACACGTGTTGTTGAGGTTCCCGTTCAGCAGCCTCAGATCATAGAGCGTATTATCGAGAAGGTCGTAGAGCAGGCTCCCGTCACCAATGTGGTTGAAGAGGTTGTTAAGGCAGAAATGCTCCGTCGTGACATTTTCTTCCGTATAAATACTGCTACTATCACTAAGGATGAGATGTATAAGGTGACTGAAGTCGCAGAATTCCTTAAGGACCATCCTAATGCAAAAGTTGTTGTAACAGGTTATGCTGATAAGGGTACAGGTACACTTGCAATCAACCTGCGTCTGAGCAAGCAGCGTGCGGAAATTGTTGCCAATACGCTGAAGAGCAACTATAACATTGCTCCAAGCCGTATCATCGTGAAGAGCATGGGTGAGGCTGAAGAACAGCCCTATGCTGATCCTGTCGACAATCGTGTCGCAATTTGTGTATGTGAGTAATTTCATGTATTCAGTTCGCCTGATGCAATATTGCTCACATAACTCGCGTTAAAAAATAGCACATCCGCCGTGTCTGAGTGCACGGCGGATTTTCATTCGTTTGAATGCTACAACTTTTAAAACATTTTGTATGAAGAAACTTTTACTATGTGCAATGATGGCCATGTCGGTGCTTCCGTGCATGGCTGAGCTTGGAGGCGATGGCTATTATCGTGTACAGAATGCTGTCACTAAAAGATATGCTTATCTTTTAGATGATAAGGCCTTTAAAAATGCAAGTACAACTACTGTTGACGTGCAGGCCATAGAGTTATATCTCGGGTTCTCAAAAGCGTCCTCGGATCCGGCCACGGTTTTCTACATAAATAAGAATAATTCTTCAAGTTCGAAGAATGAGTATGA
>JAIEBK010000059.1:2979-6735 GCA_029070945.1 Muribaculaceae bacterium | reverse complement strand
ATTGTAACCGCAAAATTAGCAAAATATCTTCGGATGTGCAAGAAACCGCACTCTCGAAAATACACTATTATTTTTATTATCATATGATCAATCAGTGCTGATCTTGTTTCATACCAATAGTTACAATAAGGCAGCCCGGGGAGGTTGGAAACCTCCCTCCCATAGAGTATGCCGTGCGTCCCTTTGCAGATAAATGCTAATTTTTTTTTTGAAATGTGAATAAACCTTTGGCCGGAAAGCAGGTCATAAATAGCGAGTGTGGGAAACACACTCAATTTTTTTGCATTTCCCCAACATTCTCACTTCCCGTTATGAAAAAAAGACTTCTCTCTCTCCTTACAATCTCGTGCCTTGCGGTAGCCACCTTGATCGCAGCCACAGTGAAAGGAAAGATAATCGATTCTCAGGGACAACCGCTGATCGGAGCCACCGCTACCCTTCTCGCACTTCCCGACTCTACGATAGTCACAGGCATGATGACCGACGTAGAGGGAGCTTACCAATTCAATGACCTTAAGCCGCGCCGCTACTTACTGAAGGCCTCGATGACCGGCATGGATACCGAGATGACCGACTTCACGGTGGCCGATACCACAAGGACAATTGAGCTTCCGGCATTCAAGCTATATGATGAGTCAACCGTACTTAAGGAACTCGTAGTCAAAGGAGTAAAGGCGGCGGTTGTAGCAAAAGAGGATACCCTTGAGTTCAATGCGGATTCCTTCCATACCACCGACAACGCCGTGGTTGAAGACCTTCTCAAGAAAATGCCGGGTATGGAAGTGGGAAGCGACGGCAGCATCACAGCCAACGGAAAGACAGTGTCAAAAATCCTTGTTAACGGAAAAGAATTCTTCGGTGACGACCCTCAGATGGCAACCAAGAACTTCTCTGCGAAGGCTGTGTCTAAAGTGCAGGTAGTAGACCGCAAAAGCGAACAGGCACGTCTTACGGGCGTTGACGACGGCGAGGACGAGACTGTAATCAACCTTACCATAAAAAAAGGAATGGAGGAAAGCTGGTTTGGCAACGTCAGGTTCGGCTACGGCACCGACGACCGCTACTCGGGCAGCTTTAATGTAACACGTTTGGCCGACGGCAACCGTGTGACAGTACTGGGACGAGCCAACAACATCAACGAAAGCGGTGGCGCCGACAGGGGTCGCGGCAGCTTCGGCATGAACGGCGGCAACGGCGGCATCCTTACTTCACAGATGCTTGGCATCAACTTCGCAGTAGGCGATGAGGATAAACTGGCATTCGGCGGTGATATCAGTTATAAGCATGGCGACAGAGACTCGGAAAGCAGCAGCGAGACAATGAACCTTCTTCCGGACTCTGTCAGCTATCAGAACTCCAAATCAAAATCGCGCGATGAGAACCATGATGTCGAGGCCGAATTCCGTCTCCGGTGGAAACCAAACGAAAGCAACACATTCGATTTCCGCCCCAACTTCTCTTACCACACACGATATACCACCTCAATATCCGAATCTGACCTATTCGCCGGCGATCCGGCACGTACGCACGTCAACCGCCAGACCAACGACAGAGTGAACCACGGCACCGAGTGGACGCTTCGCGGAGCTCTGACATATGTACACCGATTTTCACAGAAGAAGGGACGCTCGTTTAGCGTGCGCGCCGACTATTCTTTCTCAAAAAACAAGCAATACGGCACGTCTCTCTCAGAAATCTACCGCTATCTGCTTGACGACGACAACCAGGATGAAGACCTCTTCCGCTTCACCGACAACAAGAGATGGAACAACAACATAAGCTCACGTATAACGTGGACCGAACCCATCGGCCGTGAAGGAAACTTCCTGGAGTTTGCCTACAATATAAATTTCAGAAAAAACAATTCAGATAAATTCGTCTATAATCTTCCGACCGATCTATTATCTGGGACTCCAGGAGACTATATACTTCCGGACTATGACTATCTGCCGAGCGACACGCTCGCCGCAGACAAGACACTGTCAAACAGTTTCCGCAACGACTTCCTTTCCCAGAGCATCCGATTAGGTTACGTCCGGACCACCAAGGAAATGAATCTGAATGTCGGCATCGAGCTCGTGCCATCGAGCAGCAAGAGCACAGACCTCATCAATTCGGCGCGGAACATCCCAAGAAGGAATGTTATCAATTTCGCTCCCTACGCGCGATTCCGTTATAAATTCAGCAAGACCCGCTCCATGATGCTGCGGTATAACGCCCGCTCCTCCGAACCATCAATCAGCCAGCTGCAACCGGTAGCAGACGTATCCGATCCCATGCACATAACTGTTGGTAATCCGAACCTGAAGCCGACTTTCACCCAGCGCTTCATGGCCTCCTACAATGATTTCAACATGGAATCGCAACGTTCGCTGGCAGCCTTCATTAATGGATCATACGTCATCAACAACATTATAAGCAAGACCACTACCGACCGCACCACAGGTGCGCGTACGACCACCTACACCAACTCGTCGGGCAACTTCAACATAATGGGTATGGGTATGTATAACCAACCTTTCCGTAACCGCAACTGGCGTCTATTTGCCAACCTGCGTGCTTCCTACAGCAACAAGGCAAGCTACGTCAACGAACAATACAACCGAAGCGGCGAACTGAATCTGAATCCCCGTGCGGGCCTGACTTTCTCGACAGAGATAGTTCAGATATCGGCCAATCCGAATTTCTCCTGGCAGTTGGCAACCAATACACTTGCCAACCAGCAGAACCGAAACAACACGAGCTACGGATTCGACACCGACTTCACGCTTACTCTTCCCTTCGGACTCCAGATGGGCACAAACCTTCATTTCTCGAAAACCGAAGGTCTCTCGGCCGGCTATGACTCACAGTCGTGGATCTGGAACGCCAACATACTCTACACCATACCCGGAACCTACGGCCTCAACATCTTCGCGGAGGCTCATGACCTTCTTGGCGACACAAAAAACATCTCCCGCAGTGTCTCCTCTGCAGCGATCGTCGACAGCCGTTTCAACAACCTCTCCCGTTACTTTATGTTTGGACTCAGCTGGCAGTTCAATTCCCAGCTGATGAAAAAGAAGAAAGGTGAGGATATTCCGGACGGCGACCTGCCGATGCCCGGACCGGGCATGATGGGCCCCGGCGGACAGCGGCCCATGGGTCCTCCTCCGGGTGGATTCGGAGGAAGAAGACCGTTCTGAATAATTTAGAATTTTGAATTGAGAATTGAGAATTTTTCTAAGTCTCTGCTTGTTTCATTGCCAGAGTCTACGGTTCAAACCGATAACTGGCAACTCATTTCTTACAGTTCATAACTTATAGCTGATACTGACAACATCTAACTGACAACTATATGAATAAGTATATATCTATGGTGATCGCGGCAGCCGGCCTCTTCGGGTCGGTTGCCGTTTCGGCTCAGAAAATCCGATCTTTTGAGATAGAAAGAGATATGCCGATATTCCTCGACAGTCTGAAGACTGAATTCACCTATCCCATGGCCTGGGGACATAACGATATCACCGACTTCAGCAAGTGGCGCTCAGCCGCTAAGGCGAAACTCGCCGAGGAGATGCTTCTTCCACCTCCTCGTGCCGAAGCCTATGATATGAAAATACTCGAATCGGAAAAGCGCGACGGCTATACGGCACATAAGATAGAATTCAACCTTACGAAATACTCACGCGTCAAGGGATATCTGCTGGTACCCGACGGGAAAGGTCCGCACCCGGGAATCGTGGCTCTGCACGATCATGGCGCACACTTCACAAT
>JAIEBK010000059.1:0-2879 GCA_029070945.1 Muribaculaceae bacterium | reverse complement strand
ATGCATCAGGTATGGGACAGCCAGGGAGTCGGCAACAAACTTGAGACTCACCTCCTGCCACAGGGCCATGAGATGCCGAAATCGGTACAGGAGATGACACTGCGATTCCTTGACAAGCACCTTAAGTAAATGCATAATTCATAATGTATAATTCATAATTTATGCCACATGGGTCTGGAAGTCAGTAACACTTGAGAAAATTTATTTGAAAAAAGTGGCCGAAAAATTTGCACAGTTCAAAAAAAAGCACTAATTTTGCATTGCTTTTCGGGAGAGACCTTGCGAAGCCTTTAGTGGAATCTTCCGGTAAAGCGACATGGTGGATGTAGCTCAGTTGGTTAGAGCGACGGATTGTGGTTCCGTAGGTCGTGGGTTCGAGCCCCATCTTCCACCCGCCTTCAGAGACTTGAGAGTGGCTCCACACTTTCAGGTCTCAATTTTTAGTTATGGTTTAGGTGGTTGAAATGGTTTAGATGGTTTAGATAGCTCAACATCTTAAATATTAATAAACATCATACCCCAATCATCTTAAACCTTATAAACCCCTTAAACTCCATAAACCGAATGCAGTACTACATTTATATCAACGGCAACACCATCGGCCCGATGAGCGAACATCAGCTCTTTGCTTATGAAATAAACCAGAACACAAACATAAGCACCGACGGAATGAACTGGCGTCCGCTCTATACATATCCTGAACTGATGGTGGCCCTTCGTCAACGCGGAGGAGGCATCGGCGGCAGTGATCTCGCCACCAAGAAACTCCTATGCGGCCTCTTCGCCATCTTCCTCGGCTATCTCGGAGTGCAGTACTTTATTCTCGGCAAGACATGGGGAGGCATTTGGACGATTCTGCTTTCCTGCGTCACTTGCGGCCTCTGGTCGATCATCACCCTTATACAGGGTATCCTCATGCTCTGCATGAGCGAGGAGGAATTCAAGCGTAAATATATCGAGAATCCGGCTACTATGCCACTGTTTTAGACAGAAGCATAGTTTTTTTAGACAGAAACATAGTGTTCTTTGAGACATAAGGCACATATTCTTTCTTCTGTGCTTATGTCTTAATCTCTGAGAGATGATCGAGGCAGAATCGGGATATATCGGTGAGGCGGAGAGTTCCTGCTATGTAGGGAGTGCGATGTCTGACGTGGAGATTATCCGGGTCAGCTCTTCCAATATAATAGCCCGCGGACGCCGTTACGGACGTTACTGGCTTCTGAAGGGACTCCGTGAAGAACTTCAGGGAAGCACATTGATGCGCAGGCGGTTGATGAAGGAATTCGAGATTCATTCCCGACTCCTCAATCCGGCAGTGGCACAAGCGGTAGCACTGGAGGAGATAGAAGGGCTCGGACTGTGCATTGTCGAGGAATGGATCGAGGGGAAAACTCTCGCAGAACTCATACGCGAGGACGCTCTGTCAAAGCCTGACAGGCGACGACTGATGCGCGAGATTATAAAGGTGACAGCTTATCTGCACGGCAAGGGGGTGGTGCACCGCGATCTCAAGCCATCCAACATCATGGTGCGTGAAGCGGGAGGTGAAGCGGTTCTTATTGACTTCGGACTTGCGGACACAGATGACTATGCCGAGATCAAACAGCCGGCAGGCACGGAAGGGTTTATATCGCCGGAGCAAAGACTGTCAGGAGGGGCTGAAACGTCTGACGACGTCTACAGTCTCGGAGTCATAATGCTTGAGCTATGCCGGGAATATGGCAGCATAGCGAGAAAATGTATAGGATCGGTCGAGCGGCGTCCCAAAGATGCAGGGTCACTTCTGAAAGCTCTTGACAACCATGACAGAAAGCCAAAGAAGATAGCGGTTTCAGTAATATCGCTATTTATCACCACGCTCGTATTGTTTGCCGCGATACATCTAAAGACTCTTAGCGAAGCATCTGAATTCTCAGAAAAGCAAGTAGCGAACATAACAGAGGAAAACAATAACAACGCCCGGTTGGTGGCAGAACTGTCAGATTCCCTGAATATAGTGAGCGACCGGATGAAAAAGGCGGAAAAAGAATTACAGAGCATAGAGGAATACAACCAATCAGTTGAGAACGCCTTTAAGGAAGGACAGAGACAAATTGACAATACTTTAGACAGATATGACCGGTATGTATTTTCAAGATTCACACCGGAAGATCATGAAGATTACGCAAAAGCATGGAGCCGTATGAACGATGAGCTGTTTCAAATTGCCGACAGCTTCAGCAAATCTACTCAAACATCCGGACTTACGCCAAACGACCGGGAGAAGGTGCGCCTCGACATGGTGCAGTATTATACCGTAAAGCTGCCAAAATATCAGGAAAAATGGACAAAAAGAATATTCCCGACATATCATCAGAACAGCTGAAGGAGCTCTGTAGCCGCGTGGAAGAGGCTTACGGCAATAGCGTATTGACCCCTCTTCAGTTTGAAGCTCTTGCAGACAACATATTCCAAAGGACCGGGAAGATGCTCAGTCCGACAACCCTGAAACGCATTTGGGGTTATCTTAACGAGCCGATGAGGCCAAGGCGAACTACTCTTGATGTCCTTGCCGGATATTGCGGATGGAATGATTTCGAAGATTTTTCTTCGGGTAACACTCCGGAAATAGAAAGCGGAACAGTGGGAACCAATGTCGTCAGTGCCGACAGAGACATGAATATAGGCGACCGCATCAGACTGATGTGGCCGCCATCAAGGGTATGCGAGATTGAATATCTCGGAAACAGGAAATGGCGAGTCATAGCATCGGAAGGCACACGGCTGGCACCGGGCGATACCTTCAGTTGCGCGCTTATAGTGTCAGGCGAACCGCTCTATCTCGACAATCTCGAGCATGGCGACGCCCGCCCGGGCGTCTACGTCTGCGGACGCAA
>JAIEBK010000058.1 GCA_029070945.1 Muribaculaceae bacterium | reverse complement strand
GAATTATATTTCAAATAATCTTGTAGGGACGCACGGCTCGTGCGTCCCTACAAAGTAATCGGTATAAAAGAATTGAGATTTCATAATGGAAAGCATTATTTTTTTGCGTAAGTGGGGATTTATGACTAAATTTGCATAAAAATCAAAAAACTCTATTTATGGATTCAGAAAAGACAGCCCCCGTGGCCGACCAGAATAGCAATCTCCGCCCCGACGGAAGCAAGAAAGTAGTGCTTAGCGGTATCCGCTCAACCGGAAACCTGCACTTAGGCAACTATTACGGAGCACTTCAGAAATTCGTCAGAATGCAGGATGACTATGACAGCCGATATTTCATAGCCGACCTGCACGCACTCACTACTAATCCAGACCCTAAGGCTCTCCACGAAAGCGTGAAGCAGATACTTGCCGAGTATCTTGCCGCAGGTCTTGATCCGGACAAGAATATTCTTTACGTGCAGAGCGACATACCTGAAATCTCAGAGATGTACCTACTGATGAACATGCACGTAGGAATAGGCGAACTGATGCGCACCGCATCATTCAAGGACAAGGCACGCAAAGCTCTTGGTATCACTTCAGAAGGCGACGAGATCGAGAAAGAGATTATCGGCAACCAGAACAACAACGCACGTGTGAACGCCGGCCTCCTCACCTACCCTACGCTTATGGCAGTGGATATACTGATACACCATGCCGACTATGTGCCCGTAGGCAAGGATCAGGAACAGCACCTTGAGCTTACCCGCCGTTTTGGACGCCGTTTCAACTCCTTCTATGGAGTAGACTACTTCAAAGAGCCGGTAAACTTTAACTTCGGAGGAGAGGCAATCAAGGTGCCCGGACTCGACGGAAGCGGAAAGATGGGCAAAAGCGAGGGAAACTGCATCTATCTTATCGATGACGAGAAGACACTACGCAAGAAAGTGATGCGGGCAGTTACGGACGCCGGCCCCACGGAGCCGAACTCTCCCGTATCGCAACCTGTTGAAAATCTTTTCACCCTCATGGATCTCGTAAGCGGAAAGGACACCACCGACCATTTCCGTCAGAAATACGCAGACTGCAGCATCCGCTACGGAGACCTCAAGAAACAGCTCGCCGAAGACCTCCTTAAAGTGACACTTCCCATCCGCCAGAGAATACTTGACATCCGCGACAACGACGAATATCTGTCGAAAATCGTGAAGCAGGGTGCTGAACGCACACGCGAATACGCGGCGAAGACCCTTAAGGATGTTCGCGAGATAATGGGTATCAGAAAGATATGAGAATCCTTTCCATTCTCAGCATACTGCTGATGATATTGAGCGGTTGCGGCAACGGACATAATGATGACCGTGCCGCAATCGCTGTCAGTTTCGAGCCTCAGGCATGGATGCTGAGACAGATAGCCGGCGATGATTTCGACATCATAACCCTTCTTCCTGCCGGGAGCGACCCGGAGACGTATCAGCCTTCCATCAGCACTATGAGAAGTCTCGGAAAAGCCGAGGCATTCTTCACTCTCGGCACGGATGGATTCGAGAAGTCGCTGACATCCACAGTTGCGGCAAATTTCCCTGACATTAAGGTAGTGGACTGCACGGAAGGGATAGAGAAGATCACCGGCACACATGGCCATCATGATCATGACGGACACAAGCATTCCGGAGAGGAATTCGATCCTCATATGCTTGCATCGATAAGAAACAGTATCCGAATAGCTGACAACATCACCCGATATATGACGATAATACGTCCGGAGAAGGCCGAAATCTACCGTAAAGCCGGAGAAAAGCTTACGGAAAGACTTCAGGCAATGGATGATTCTATTTCAGATATGAATCTCTCCGGAAAGAATTTCGCCATACGGCATCCATCTCTGTCTTATTTCGCACGCGACTACGGGCTGACCCAGATAGCACTCCAGGCCGACGGCAAGGAAGTTTCTCCTTTACAGCTTAGCAGACAGCTGGAACAAATGAAAGATTCGGGAACGACGGTCTTCATCGTGGAGAAAGAACACATATCACCCGGAGATGAGGAGACTGCAAGACAACTCGGCCTCAACACCATAGAAGTAGCACTCAACTCAGCCTGCTGGCTCGAAGACCTAATGAAGACAGCAAATGAAATTAATCGGGATTGAAGATATAACAGTAAGATTTGACAACAAGACTATCCTTGACCATGTATCCCTTTGCGTGGACAAAGGAGACTTCATGGCCATCACAGGGCCTAACGGCGGAGGAAAGACAACTTTGCTTCGCGTGATGCTGCGCCTGATGAAACCTTCTTCAGGGAAAGTCAAATATTACCATGACGGGTCTCCGACAAAAAGTCTTAAAATCGGATACCTTCCTCAGAAAAGCAATATCGATACCCGCTTTCCCATCACTGCCGGGGAAACTATCAAATCAGGTCAGATCAAAGGTCTGTTTGGTCGACGCACAGCGAAAGACGAGGAGGATTTCAGACGTGTGGTAGAGTTATGCGGCGTCGGAGAATATCTTGACAGAACAGTGGGCGTGCTTTCAGGAGGACAGCTTCAACGCACGTTGCTTGCCCGCGCTCTGGTGTCAAATCCGGAAGTAATTGTACTTGACGAACCCCTCAGCTACGTAGATAAGACCTTCGAACGTCAGATCTACTCTATGATGGAGGATCTTGCCAAGGAGCATACGATAGTTCTTGTAAGCCACGAGATGTCTGTGATCTCGGGAATGGCAAACCGACACATCATAGTAGACCGTGGTATCCATGAATGTACTTCCCACCACCATTCATTCAC
>JAIEBK010000057.1:66074-67612 GCA_029070945.1 Muribaculaceae bacterium | reverse complement strand
GGATCGACAGTGCCGCCTGATTCGAGCATCTTGTGGAATTTAGCTGCTGTCTTTTTATCAAAGATTCCGTTTTCCTGGAATGCAGCAAACGCATCAGCATCAAGAGATTCGGCCCATTTGTAGCCGTAATATCCGGCTGCGTATCCGCCGGAGAAGATATGTCCGAACTGCGGAGAAGTAAGGCATCCGTCAACAACATCGAAGATCTTGACCGGCTCCATAGCTTCACGTTCAAAATCAGCCACACTCGCGGAAGCGCGGATCGGATCTTCTATCATATGGTAGGCCATATCGGTATAACCGAATCCAAGCTGCCTCATACAGCGATAGGCAGCCCCGAACTGTGATGCGGTGACAAACTTGTCGATAAGATCCTTCGGCATTTTCTTACCGGTCTTATAATGCCTGGCAAATGTATCGAGGAATTTCTGCTCCGTAAGATAGTTCTCATTAAACTGAGAGAACAGCTCCACGAAATCATGATATACATTGGTGCCGCTCAAGGAAGCATATTTTGCCTGAGAGCTAAGACCGTGAAGGGCATGACCGAACTCATGCAGGAATGTCTCCACCTCTCCGGGCGTGAGAAGCACGGGATCATTACCCACAGGCTTGGAGAAGTTCATGACTATTGAGATGACAGGCACGTTTCTATTTCCTTCGTCGTCCTTGGTCTCGGTGTTGAACTCCGTCATCCATGCGCCTGATCCCTTTCCGGGACGGTAATAGAAATCAGTGTAGAGCACACCGAGTATCTTGCCGTCTTTGTCGTATACCTCGAAAGCCTCCGCATCCGGATGATAGGTAGGGATGGATTTGTTGCGTTTGAAGGTATATCCGTAAAGCTTGGTAGCCAGTCCGAATACTCCGTCGATGGTATTATTCAGTTCGAAATATGGCTTCATGTCCTCATCGTTGAAAGCGTATCTCTCATTCTTGAGCTTATCAAACCAGTAGGCATAATCCCAAGGCATAAGCACAAAGTCAGGACCTTCCGTCTGACGTGCGAAAGCCTGCACTTCCTCGATCTCCTTACGCATCGGTTCGGTATAGGAATCCTTAAGGTTGCCAAGGAATTCCATAACCGTCTCAGGATTGGCAGCCATGGTATGGCCGAGCTTATATTCCGCGAAGTTTTTGTGTCCGAGCAGTTGTGCTATCTCAAGACGCACATTCGCTATATCCTTCAGTATCTCGATGTTGGAGTATTCCCCTCCAATGTTGCGGGAGCCATACAGACGGTAAAGTTTCTCACGAAGGTCCCTGCTGTCGGCATATTTCATGAACGGACCATAGGATGGAGCAAACACTGTGATAAGATAAAGGTTCTGATCGTTGCTCTTCCCTTCTTCAGCCAGCGCAGCATCGGCCTCGGCCTTTGCAGCAGCCTTGATCGACTCGGGTAGTCCGGCGGTCTGCTCTTCTGTGATCCACATACGACGCGCCTTATCCTTCATTCCGTTGGTGACATTCTGTGAGAACTTAAGGTTGAGATCGCTGAGCTCGGCATTAAGCTTACGGTATTTCTCCCTGTCTGC
>JAIEBK010000057.1:62847-65974 GCA_029070945.1 Muribaculaceae bacterium | reverse complement strand
ACGGCTGCCTCAAGATCGGAAGCTGAGATCCTGTCGAAAGGAAGCACATTATAGGGAAGTCCGGAAGGAGCGAGCACAGGATTGGAACTGTCGTTCGCGGCCTGAGCATGAAGTGTGCCTGTTGCCATAGCTGTAGCTGCTAACATTGATAATATAGTTTTTTTCATAAATGCAGATGCGGGAACCCGGACTTATGAGATCCGGATTCCCGTTTTATCAATTATTTTGTTGTGTTCTTTTCTTTTGTCTCATGAAGCATTATTTAGCGGCTTCCTTTCCTACCATGATTACTTCAATATGGTTCTTACCGTCATAGACGTTTTTCAGGAACTTATTGAATTCATCAAGTGTGAGAGACTGAAGGGCCTCAATATATCCTGCATAGGTGTTGGCACCGCGCTCCGCCGACATGATGGCACCCTCCCAGTAGCTATTGGTCTTGGAGTTGATCTCATACTGCTTAATGGCAGCTTCCTTCACCTTGTTGAAGTGGTCGGCCTTGGCGCCGTTCTTCAGAAGGTCTTCAAATTCCTTGTCAGCGCGTGCCTCAAGACGTTCGAGTTTATCCTCGGCTGTCTGGTAGGCATACATCAGCTGCCATGTATTGATAGCGAAATTGTAGGAACCACCTACAGACGCACCATATGTGCCACCTTCATCTTCACGAAGTGTCTCGATGAAGATCATGTCAAGCACATCACCCATAAGGTCAACCATAATACCGTTCTTCACGTTCCACTGCAGGTTTGTGCCGGAATACATGTTGAATACAGTAGTGGAAGGAGTCTGCATCTTAACGTCAAACTTATTGTCTATTTTGCCTTTCGCCGGCTCAATTGCAGTAACGACCTTGCAATCGGAAGCCTTGCCTTTGGAAGGGAGGGTAGCGATATACTTCTCAAGCATCGGGCGAAGAGTGGCCTCGTCGACATTACCTACAAAGATGAATGTATAGTCAGCGGCGTTAGCAAGGTTTTTCTTTGCCATAGCCAGCATATTGTTATAGTTGGCTTTCTCGAACACAGCCAGATCTGTCACTCCCATCAGAGGATTATCACCATATGTAGTCTTGGCGCGCTGACGGGCAAAGATCATATCAGGCAGCTGGTCCTGATTGGCAAGGATAGGCTTAAGCTGATCTACCTGAGCCTGATATGTCTTTTCATCAGGATTCAGGGCGGTGAAATATGCATAGATGACTTCCATAAGGCTTTCGAAATCCTTGACGCTTGAATAGCCTTCGAGTACATCGGTATAGTTGTTTGTGGAGTAGCCGAGGGAAACAGTCTTGCCGGCGAGGTATTTCTTCATCATATTGATATCGAAGTTGCCGAGCTTTGAAAGCTCTACAGCCATATCCATGACGAGAACATCGGCAGCCTGATCTTTCGAATACTGCTGCTTGCCTCCCTTACGGAATGCCTCGACTCTAATCTCATCAGCCTTGAAGTCAGTGGTCTTGAGGATAACCTTCACTCCGTTTGAGAGAGTGAACTCTGTGGTTCCCATTTCAGGATTGGATTTTGTTCCCTTTATTGATCCGGGAGCAGGAAGCTTCTCGATCAGAGGCTCAGTGATGACTTCGTCTACATATGCTTCATACTGAGCGCCGAGAGTTGCCTCCAGAGCGGCGATAACCTCAGCTTCCTGAAGGATGTTGGTGTTTTCGTTGAGCGGCTGGCTCACCACGATCACCTGGTTTTCGGCCGTCAGAATCTGCTGAGCTATCTGATTATAGGCTTCCACAGGAATCATCGGAAGAATCTGCTTAGCTATCTCGAGCTCCTTCTCAATGCCCGGCATCGGTTCGTTCTCAATGAAATGACGGATCAGCTCGCGGCCATAAGCGCTGTTGTAGGTCTTATCCTTTTCATTGAAACTCTTTTCATATCCGTTAAGAAGGACTGAATTAGCACGTTCAAGCTCGCTCTGGGTAAAACCGGTCTTACATGCACGGGCAATGATTCCCATAGCAGCATTATATGCGGTAAGGATATCGCCGGACGGAACCACATATACAGTGAAGGCATCTTTTGTAGCGGATACAAGGAAGTCATCAACCATCACCTGAGCGGCAGCATAAGGACATTCAGGATTTGTGGAATATTCGTCAAGACGGTCCTGAATCATCTTTACAAGCACTGTCTGAATCAGTGCGTCGGTCATATATCCCTGTAAGGTATTACGCATTTCCCATGGAGTCTTATCGCTCTTGAAGAAGGTCATTACGTTGGTACTCTTAAGCTCGGGATCCTCGAAATGCACGTAGATAGGCTTTTCATTGTCGCTTACAGCCACGTATTCACGAGGAGCAGCATTTTCCGGCATCTTGACCGTTGAGAAAAGTTCTTTCACCTTGCGTTCCATTTCGTCAGCGTCGAAGTCACCGACAATGACTATACCCTGCTGATCGGGACGATACCACTTCTTATAGTAGGCACGAAGCACCTCCGGCTTGAAGTTCATCACGACCTCCATCTTGCCGATAGGCATCTGCTGATACTGATATTCCTCAAAAATCTGAGGGAGAATAGCAGTATACATGCGGTTGGCTGCATCGCTGCGCGAACGCCATTCCTCATTGATGACACCTCTCTCCGCGTCGATCTCAGACTCTTCGAGAAGAATACCGTCACACCAGTCACGGATCACGAGAAGCACGCTGTCCATCAGAGGCTTGTCTGTAGTGATGACATTGTCAATATTATAGACAGTCTCATCGAAAGCTGTATATGCATTGATGTCGGCACCGAAACGGATACCTTTGCTCTGGAGATAATTGAGCATATTCTTCCCGGGATAATGGGTAGTACCGTTGAATGCCATATGCTCGAGGAAGTGAGCGAGGCCAAGCTGTTCCTGAGTCTCCAGGGTGCTTCCCACCTTCTGCGCAATATAGAAGTTGGCACGCTCCTTAGGCTGTTCGTTGTGGAGGATATAATAGGTCAGTCCATTGGGGAGGACACCTGTCTTGACCTCCGGTTTAAGCTCCAGCGGCGTGAGCGGCTGGGCAAAGGCGCACACAAACATAAGCAGCAGTGACGCCAGCATTGAAAGTCTTTTCATTTAGTTATTATTAGTTGGTTGTTATTGTCTGATAATTTATGACTTAGACTTATAAGATTTA
>JAIEBK010000057.1:43010-62747 GCA_029070945.1 Muribaculaceae bacterium | reverse complement strand
AGACTTATAAGATTTACAAAGATAAACCTCATAAGTCTTATATTAGCTTAGACGCAAAAACATCTGAAAAATTACAGTTTTATCAAAGTTTTTTGCGTGATGACCATATCCATGGCCACATCATGAGGTTCAGACGGGATAGAATCAAGAAGCTGGAACTCATAGCCGACTCCGATCTTCGTGGCCCTTGATGTAGCAAGAAGCCTGTCATAGAAACCTTTGCCTCTTCCAAGACGGTTACCCTTACGGTCAAAAGCCACAGCCGGCACAATCATCAGCTCTATATCATCAACATCAGCCACATCATCACCGGTAGGTTCTTCAATATGGAACGAGCCGAGTTCAAGCCTTGTCTCCTCATATGGAAGGATATCAAGGTTGACGCCGTTCACTCTGGGGAGAAAGAAGCGCTTCCTGTCGTGCCATTTCTTAAGGAACTTTATGGTGGAAAGTTCATCCGGCAGAGAATGATACATCAGGATATTGTCTGCCATCATGAACGCGGCAGTCTTCTCAAGCCGTGCAAACACCTCGTCGGCGGCACTCGCTTTCTCCATCTCCGAAAGCATCATGCGGAGATTCTTTATCTTTCTGCGAATTTCTGATTTCTCCATGTCTTTGAATTGTCGTGTGTTTTATATAGATTAAACTTCTGTCCGGTTATATCCGATCCGGCATTATTATCCGGAACGAGGCTGACACCGGTCTTCCCTTCCTGAAGCATTTCAAGTGCCTTCCTCACAGTGACATCCTCTTCATTCAGCATCTGAATAAGACCATTGTATCCAAGCACATTGCGAGCTATCTGAGCCTTGAGCAGGTTGAGGATAAGCCCACGGCTCCTGTTGATGTAATACCATCTTGCAGGAACGCCGTTCTGAGCTGCATAATCCACGAACCCTTCAAGCAGAGTCTGATCGCGGGGAATGACTCTTTCAAGTTCCTCTATAGTCTTGACATCTTTAGTCAGGCTTCTATATTTTTCAGCCACCCGGAACGCATACTTCGTGATGAGTCCACGATTGCTGACATTCACATAATAAGAAGAGAAGCCTGTAGTATCCTCCGGCACAAAAATATCCGGCATGATGCCGCCGCCGCCATATACTTTCCTTCCACCGTGGGTAAGGAAGAGTTTGCTCTTGTCAAGCTTTATACTGTCGGCATTATAGAACTCCCCGTGTTCGAATCTGTCGACTATATCCATTACATATTTGCCGTCCGCTCCCCTTTCGTATGGCTTCTGAATGCAGCGACCTGAAGGAGTGTAGTAGCGGGCCACCGTCAGACGAATTGCGCTGCTATCGGGCAATTCGATCTGATGCTGAACCAAACCCTTGCCAAACGAACGACGACCTATCACCAGTCCACGGTCATTATCCTGGATCGCCCCGGCGAAGATCTCGGATGCGGAAGCGGAATATTCGTCGATAAGCACTGCTACAGGAACATTCTGGAAATGTCCGTTGCCGTCGCTCAACGCCACACTGCGGTTGTCATCCAGCTTGCCGTTTGTGCTTACGATGATTCTATCGTCGGGAAGGAACTCATTGGCCATAAGGATAACCTGGTCAAGGAATCCACCGGAATTACCTCTTAGGTCTATAACATAGCTCTTTGCCCCCTGGGCCGCAAGCTGATGAAGAGCCATATAGAACTCCTCGAATGTGTTCCTTCCGAATTTCGACACTTTCAGATAGCCTATACCATTCTCTTTGTCAGCAACATATACCGCATCGACACTGTTGACCGGTATATCATCCCTTGTCACGTCGAAATCAAGAAGCTTGTCAGAATTCGAACGCTTCACCTTCAGCTTGACTTCCGTACCCTTAGGTCCGCGCAGTGTCTTGAAGACACGGTCCTGAGTAGCATTCTTTCCGGTAAGTACAGAATCGTTTGCCGACACGATCTTGTCACCGTTGAGCATACCGACCTTTTCAGCAGGGCCACCTGCAATGACATCCACTACCACAACCGTATCATTGACGATCTGAAACGAGACTCCGACACCTGAAAAATGTCCGTCCATATCTTCATTGGTGGCATTCAGTTCCTCCGGTGTGAAATACACAGAATGCGGATCGAGACCGGAAAGCAGATCCGGAACCACAGAGGCAAGAAGGGAGTCAACATCAATTCTGTCGACATACTCGTTTTCTATAAGATCAAGTATAGTACGAAGCTTCGACTCAGCCGGCGACATTCTGCTTACCGACAGATACTTACCTATAAAGACACCACCTGCAAGGCCAATTGCCAATACAAGCGGTATCAATACGAATCCTATGTTTCTTTTTTTATTCATTGTTAACTGTCCTTGTCAACTATTCCTTCTCAAGAGGCATATGCACCACCTCGATTCCCGCTTTTCTAAGGAGGTCAAGTCCGTCCTGAATTCTATACAGGTCAGAGAATACCACCCTCTTTATACCCGCCTGAATGATGAGCTTGCTGCATTCCATGCATGGAGAGGCCGTCACATAAAGTGTCGCGTCCTCACTTGAATTGCTGCTTCTCGCCACTTTTGTTATGGCATTGGCTTCGGCATGAAGCACGTAAGGGAATGTTACGTTATTTTCCTCACAGACATTCGGAAAACCGGAAGGAGTTCCGTTGAATCCGTCGGAGATGATCATGTTGTCTCTCACAATCAGAGCACCCACCTTACGGCGCACACAATATGAATTTTCGCTCCATATCTGCGCCATACGAAGATATCGCTCATCAAGCTGACACTGCTTCTCGTGATTATATGATTTGTTTTCAGGCTTCATTGCAGATCAAGCCATTAAAGTTCAGAATGATCTGTCAGGAAATGCTCAGCGTCAAGAGCGGCTTTCGCACCGCTTCCGGCCGCCACAATAGCCTGTCGATAACGTGGATCAGCAACATCACCGGCCGCGAATACACCTTCGACACTTGTCTCCGTAGTAGCACCTTTCACCTTTATGTAGCCTTGCTCATCGAGTTCAAGCTGACCATTCAGGAAAGCTGTGTTGGGGGTGTGTCCGATGCCAAGGAAGAAGCCATCTATCTTAATGTCGAAATGATCTTCCTGTTCTGTTCCGGCAGCACGGACCACATGCGCTCCTTCCACAACATCGTCACCGAAAAGTCCTGTGACATTGCACTCGAAAAGAATCTCGATATTGGGAGTATTGGCAACTCTCTTACGCATGACGTCGCTTGCCCGCAGATATGGTTTACGCACTATAAGGTAAACCTTGTTGCATAGCGACGACAGATATAGAGCTTCCTCGCAAGCTGTATCGCCACCTCCTACGACAGCAACATCTTTCCTGCGGTAAAAGAATCCGTCGCATACAGCACAGGCACTTACACCCATTCCCTGATATTTTATCTCATCGGGTATGCCGAGATATTTCGCACTGGCTCCTGTGCTAATGATGACGGTATTTGCGACAACCTCCTCTCCATGATCGTCGACAGCAACGAACGGACGCTTGGAAAGATCAATGCTTTCTATATTGCGCGGACGCACAACAGCACCAAAGCGTTCGGCCTGCTTGCGCAGCTGATCCATCATATCCATTCCCCCGATTCCGTCAGGATATCCCGGAAAATTCTCCACCTCAGTGGTGGTGGTAAGCTGACCGCCGGGCTGATTGCCTTCATATATGATGGGTTCGAGATTTGCGCGTCCGGCATAAATGCCGGCTGTGTATCCGGCAGGCCCGGATCCTATGACAAGTACTTTAACAGTAGACATAATTATTCCTTTCTTTATTATTTCCATATGATGCGGCAGCGAAATCTCAATGATACCACCGCCTACTATTATTATCTTAACTTATAACAATCAGAAAACGGTTTTATTTCAATCCAACTACCTTTTTTTCACCTAAGATCAACGATTTCCGCCTTAGGATACTTCGAACGTGGATATACGAAGGTCTGATCAGGAAGCTTCTGCCCGCTTTTCACCTGAGAAATCGATACCGTAACTTTCTGACCGGAAGCGGGAATGACTACAAGTTTCGAGGGAAAAGCCGACCCGTCAGGAATAGTGACATGCACGCTCTTATAGCCGCTTTGTTTCGATTTGGGAGTAAGCACGATCGTCCTGCACCCTTTTATCTGACTCTTTGCAAAGGCAGCAACAAAAGAAGCCGAGTAAGTATTTACGATCGATAGCGGATTGGCTTCGTTCACTTCCTGCGTCGTCGGAGTCATAAGAGTAGTCTCATTGTTGCGAGCATTATATGTCCACATACTTTTCCCGTCATACCATGTCGACACGGAAGAAGTCTGCAACACAAATTTCTTTCCTGAAGCCTTTAGCGTGCCTGTAACTTTCTGCTGCCCGTAGTCAAGCGTAAACGACGCCGTAAGCCCACCGGCGCCATTAACTGCCGCAGCAGCTTTCCGCAGGAGCGCGTCAGCTGTCTCTGCCGCATTCACGCCAACCGACATCACCAACGCCATAACAACCATCATTAAATATTTAATCCACTTATTCATATCCCTTCAGTATTTAAGTCATGAAAATATTATTATTTTACCCTCGGGCAAAGCGCACTTATCCAGACTTTCAGCCAAGCGTATCAAGGAGATCCTCAAGCGACATGGCATCCATCAGAACATTGCGCGGTTTACCACCGGTAGCAGGACCGACCACACCGAGAGCCTCAAGCTGATCCATGATACGTCCGGCCCTGTTGTAGCCAATCTCATAACGTCTCTGCACAGCGGATGTTGATGCTGTACCACTCATCACTACCTGACGGGCTATATCCTTAAGCAACGGATCAAGCTTTCCCATGCTGGCAGCGTCGACTTCCTGGGCCTCGCTGTCTCCGTTCACCTGCGGTTCCGGAAGGATGTAAGGGCCCTGAGGATAGGGCTGACGCGCTATGAAGTCGCACACCTCCTCTACTTCAGGAGTATCGACAAACGCACACTGCACACGTGTCATCTCACCGTTATTGCTGATAAGCATATCACCGCGGCCTATAAGCTGCTGCGCTCCGGTAGAGTCAAGAATTGTCTTGGAGTCGACTCCGGAACTTACTTTAAATGCGATACGAACAGGGAAGTTTGCCTTGATCATACCGGTGATGACATTGGTGGAAGGACGTTGGGTCGCTATTATGACATGGATTCCCACCGCTCTCGCAAGCTGGGCGAGTCGTGCGATCGGAAGCTCAACTTCCTTACCAGCAGTCATGATAAGGTCGGCGAATTCGTCGATTATGACAACGATGTAGGGCATGAACCGATGTCCCTCCCTCGGGTCAAGCTTCTTTGCCCTGAACTTATCATTATATTCAGTCACCTGCCTTACGTATGCCTTTTCAAGAAGCATATACCGCTCGTCCATCTCCACACACAGAGAACTTAAAGTGGCTACAACATTCTCCATGTTGGTTATAATCGGCTGTGGGCTGTCGGGTATCTTGGCAAGGTAATACTGCTCTATTTTAGAATAGAGTGAAAATTCCACACGTTTAGGATCGACCATGACAAACTTCAGCTCCTCCGGACGTTTTGAGTAAAGAAGCGAGGTGATGATCGCGTTCAAGCCGACAGATTTTCCCTGACCCGTTGCTCCGGCCACGAGAAGATGCGGCATCTTGGCGAGATCGGCTATATACACCTCGTTGGAAATAGTCGAACCAAGTGCGACCGGGAGCTTATATTTCGAGTTTTGGTAAGACTTCGACTGAATTATCGTACGCATCGATACCGTCTGTGCATCTTTGTTGGCAACCTCAATTCCGACAGTGCCTTTTCCCGGAATGGGAGCGATGATGCGGACACCATTGGCGGCAAGCGAGAGGGCGAGATCGTCGACAAGATTGCGGATCCTTGCTATCTTAACACCGGTATCAGGACGGATCTCATACAAGGTCACAGTCGGACCCACGGTGGCCTCTATGCTTGTGATCGGGATTCCGAAGTCAAGAAGTGTCTGCCTTATCTTCTGTTTGTTCTCGAGCAATTCATCTGCGTCAACGGATATTTTATCGGTTCCGGGGCGAAGATAGTCTGTAGGAGGGAACTTATATTCATGCGTGAAGAGCTCATTGTCTCTGCTGGCCTCTACGTCGGAACTTCCTTTCTCTATCTGGTTGACATTGACAGTCATCACATCCTCCGGTTCATTCTCAACGCGAGGAGAGTCTTCATCCTTCCTGTCCTCGGGCTCAGCGGCCTTCTCCTCCGGCTGAGCAGGAATCTGAGAATGTCCGGGATCATCCTCGTTCATAACAGTCTCGTTTCGTACGGACTCTTCAGTCTCGTTCGTAACAGTCTCGTTTTGCACGGACTCTTCAATCTCGTTCGTAACTGATTCGTTTCGTACGGACTCTTCAGTCTTGTTCGTAACTGATTCGTTTCGCACAGACTCTTCATGCGCAGGTGCATCCGGCACATTATCGACATAAGAATTCTCTTCTATCGGTTCCTCTGAGAAAGCGAGAGAATCCGGATCATCGCTATATACATCGAATACTGATGACGGTTCTTCTTCGTCGTCAAGACAAGGAATATCAAAGATCGTGTCAGAATCCGGATCGAATTCAACGTTCTCTCTCTCTACATGCAGCTCAGCCTCTGACTCAGCCGATTCTCCTTCTCCTGATAATGCCTGATCCATCATCTCGCGACGCTTCATTTCCTCCAGTTCCTCCTGCTTCTGCATCCTGGCTATCTCAGCTTCTCTCTTTACTCTGCGTCTCTCATCATATTCGCGTTTTTTCCTGACGACCCATTTGACCGCGTCGCGAAGACATATCACAATAAAGATGGATATAAGCATCACCGAGAGGATAACGGCACCGCTCCTTCCTATATAATTATAGATAATCTCATTTATGTATCTTCCATGAAATCCACCCCAGTTAACGTCGGTGTCAAGACCGAGAGTGAGCATACCCACGACTATGCTGAGGGTAATGAATGCCATAATGCACTTCAAAGTAAAGTCAAGGGTGCGGAATTTAGGATACCCTACAAGCAGTTTCATGGACATGCACAGAAACCATATGACAATGACAACAGATCCGACCCCGAATCCCTGATTGATCAGAAGTTCGGTCAGACGTGCCCCTCCCTCACCGGCATCATTGGCGACCTCCGGCAGTACTCCGGCAGCAGGATCAGCCACCATACTCTGGTCGATGACACAGCTGCTGAAATATGATAAGAAAGCGACAGCAAACCAGAATCCAAGTCCACCTAAAACAATTCCCGTCACAAGTCTCGTCACAATGGAATTTTTCCATTCCCTGATGGCGGATGCGACAGAACCGGTCTTTTTCGAGACCTTCCTGTCTGCCTCTGCGGGTGCGTTTACCGGTGTAGCCGCAGTTGAATCGAGCCTACGTCTTCTGGAACCGCGTCTTCTATTCTCATGAACAGGCTCCGCCGGAACGGTCTGCTCCTCTATGACTGTATCCTGATTCTCGTCTGTAGTCGATATTTCGGGTGAATAATTGTGATATTGCTTCATATATGATGTGGATATGAACTTGAGGTGTGCTTATTTTTTATGTGGTTTTCTGACTTCTTCAATATAGAAGTGCAAAATTAGTAAAAAAAAACGGGATTTGTCAAAAAAAATTGTTAACTTCGCATTTGAAAATGAAACCTACAAGAATCGCAGGACTCGCCGTGCTTGCCCTTTTATGGGTCTGGCTCAGTGTGGGACTGCTCACTTCCGCAGATGGATTCAATCTGAAAAACATCCTCATAGCGGCGATGAGCGGTATCATCATTTTTGTACCCCTGTATAAAAAATACTTCAGGGGCGATAAGAAATAGCAATACATGAAACAGGAATCTGCATCATCTCCTACAGTGTCGTCTCCACGCACGTCCGGCTATGGTCTTCTGGATACGATATCATCGCCGGCCGATGTGCGCGCCCTGCGCCTCGACCAGCTGCCGGAGCTCTGCGCCGATATCCGGCGTTTTTTAATAGATCATCTTTCGGTCAATCCGGGACACTTCGCATCAAGTATGGGTGCGGTAGACATCATAGTAGCCCTTCACTATGTCTATGACACACCTCAAGACCATCTTTTCTGGGACGTCGGCCATCAGGCATACGCCCATAAGATACTGACCGGAAGAAAGGAAGCTTTCGCAAGCCAGAGAAAAAAAGGGGGAATCAGCGGTTTCCCATCCCCTCTGGAATCGGAATATGACACTTTTGTCACCGGACATGCGTCAAATTCGATTTCAGCCGCCCTCGGACGTGCTATAGCTGACCGTAACACTCCCGGTCTGGAAAACAGAAAAACCGTCGCAGTGATCGGGGATGCCTCAATATCCGGCGGCCTTGCTTTTGAAGGGCTCAACAATGTGGCCAACTATCCAAACAATCTTCTCATCATACTCAACGATAATGAGATGAGCATAGATGCCAATGTCGGAGGACTGCATGCCTACCTCTCGGAGCTTTCCACATCTGCAGGCTACAATAAGTGGAGATCCAGACTTTATAATGCATTCCGCCGGAAGGGTGTGGTAACAGAAGAAGGAAAAGGGCGCATCCAGCGATTCACCAACTCGGTGAAAAGCCTTGTGAGCGGAAAGCAGAATATTTTCGAGGGTCTCAACATAAGGTATTTCGGTCCATTTGACGGTCATGACGTCATAAAGATAGTCAGAATCCTCAAGGATATAAAGGATATGGAGACTCCAAGACTACTGCATCTGCACACTGTGAAGGGAAAGGGATACCGGCCTGCGGAAGAGAATCCGGCCAAATGGCATGCCCCGGGACTTTTCGACCCTGAAACCGGAGAAAAAATAAGCAGAGACAGCAAAGATTCACCTTTGGCCTGGCAGGAGGTCTTCGGAAGAACCCTTGTAGAGCTTGCCTCCGATGACGACCGAGTGATGGGTGTTACCGCGGCGATGCCGAGCGGCACATCAATATCGAGAATGATGGAAGTATATCCGGACAGGACATTCGATGTCGGGATCTCTGAAGGTCATGCGGTGACTTTCTCTGCAGGACTCGCTACAGGTGGTAAAAGACCTTTCACTGCAATATACTCCACTTTCCTCCAGCGCGCCTACGACAATATCGTCAATGATGTATGCATTCAGGGTCTGCCTGTGACGTTCTGTATCGACAGGGCCGGTATTGTCGGGGAAGATGGTGTTACTCATCACGGACTTCTCGACTTAGCCTACCTTCGTTGTATTCCCAACATGAGAGTGGCGGCACCGGCTGATGAAGAGACGCTCCGCAACCTGATGTTTACTTCCCTTCATTCAGATGGTCCGATGGCGATACGCTATCCACGCGGAAAAGCTACCGTAAAGGACTGGCAGACAGAAATGAAGGTCATAGAAATAGGAAAAGGAAGGATCATTTCAGAGACAGAGGGGGCTAAAGTTGCGGTTCTGACTGTAGGCCCGGTGCTTCACGAAGCGGAGAAAGCCATTCATATGCTTGCGTCAAAAGGCATTAATGCGGACCTCTATGACATGATCTGGGTAAAACCTCTTGACACAGATCTTCTGCGCCGCATAGCAGAGAGCCATAAGGCGATCGTCACCGTTGAAGACGGAGTAATAACCGGAGGTTTCGGAACGGCTGTGACCGAATGGTGTCGTGACAATGGTAAGGACTTGTGTATACGTACACTCGGGGCTCCTGATTCCTGGGTGACACATGGCACGGTCGGAGAACTACGGCACGACTGCGGCTATGACAGCGACGGAATCGTTTCGGCTGTCTTCAAGGCGGCTTCAGAATCCTAATCTATAAAGACACCGCTTAAGTCCATGAAGATAATTATAGCCGGAGCCGGCGAGGTGGGCACACACCTTGCAAAGATGCTTAGCAACGAGAATCAGGACATTATACTTATCGACAGCGATCAGCAGAAGCTCGATAATCTTGATTCTCACTATAATCTTATGACTCTGTATGGATCCACTTCCTCGTTCGAGACCATGAGAAGAGCCGGCATTCATAACGCAGACCTTTATATAGCAGTCACCCCTTTTGAGACACGTAACATAACGTCCTGCTCGATCGCAAAGAAACTCGGTGTAAGGAAGACAGTGGCACGTATCGACAACTACGAGTTCATGAAAAAGGACAACAGGCTCATTCTTAAGGAACTCGGTATCGATACGCTGATCTATCCCGAGTATCTGGCAGCCCAGGCCATTGATCTTTCGCTTGAACACAACTGGGCCCGCTATTGGGGCGAGATGGGAGGCGGACAGCTGATACTTATCGGAGTGAAGATCCGTGACAACTCTCAGCTTTGCGGACTAAAACTGCGCGACCTTCCTGTCTCGGCTCACCATTTCCACGTATCGGCGATCAAACGAAATTCAGAGACCGTCATACCGGGTGGAAATGATTCCATAGAGAAAGATGATATTGTCTATTTCATCACAACACCCGAATATGTGGAGGAAGTCCGCGAACTATGCGGCAAAAAGAAGCGTGTTATCAGGAAAGTGATGATCATGGGAGGAAGTCAGATCGCACTGCGTTTCTGCTATGAATTCCATGATAAGTATCACATTCGGGTTATAGACATCGATCGTGAGCGATGTGAGTATCTCGCCACGGAAATTCCGGAGATAGAAGTAGTGTGCGGCGATGGACGAGATGTGGAGGTGCTTCGTGAAAACAACATATATCAGTATGATGCGTTCATGGCCCTGACTTCCAAATCCGAGACCAATATCCTGACATGTCTTACCGGAAAGGATTTCGGTGTGCCTAAGACAATCGCCGATGTGGAGAACCTTCAGTTCTACAGCGTAGCGGAAAGCCTTAATATCGGGACCTCCATCAACAAGAAACTGATGGCCTCGTCAAGCATCTTTCAGATACTGCTCGACTCCGATGAATCCAATTCAAAATTCCTCGCACTCGCAGATGCGGAAGTCTGCGAACTGGAAGTTAAGGAAAAGGCAAAGATCACCAAAGCCCCTGTAAAGGATCTCAAGCTTCCCTGGGGAATGACCCTGGCCGCACTGATACGTTCAGACGGAAAAGCCGAGCTGATCGGTGGTATGACTCAGATCAAAGAGGGAGATAAGGTCGTGGTATTCTGCCTTACCGGTAATATTTCAAAGATCGAAAAGTGGTTCAATTAAAGTTCAAACCCAACGAATACATCAATCTGCGGATGCTTCTGCGTACGATTGGATGGCTCCTCATGGTCCTTACCGGCTTCATGGCCTTTCCTCTTGTGACTGCAGTGATCTACGGAGATTCCGAAATAAAACCTATTCTGATTTCAATGGCCATTACTCTTGGCTGCGGAATGGGACTTATGAGTCTGCGGCCGAAAAGCAAAGATATGGGAAAAAGGGAAGCCATCATGCTTACATCCCTTACATGGGTCATTCTGTCGCTGTTCGGTATGCTGCCGTTCCTTCTTTGCGGCACCCATAAGTCTGTGACAGATGCGTTTTTCGAGACAATGAGCGGCTTCACCACCACCGGTGCCTCGGTGCTTGATTCGCTGCAGTATGTCCCGCATTCCCTCCTGCTCTGGAGGTGTCTGCTGCAATGGATAGGGGGTCTCGGAATAATACTTTTTACGCTCGCCATAGTACCGATGCTCAACAATAAAGGGGGAATGCTTATGTTCAACGAGGAAGTGACCGGCATCACACACGACAAACTCCGGCCCCGGGTGAGCAATACAGCCAAGTCGTTGTGGTCAATATATATTTCTCTGACAATAGCATGCATTCTTCTTCTGTGGATCTCCCAGATGAACCTCTTCGAGGCAATATGCCATGGACTGTCAACCATGTCGACGGGAGGTTTCTCCACGAGTGATATGAGCGTCAGAGACTGGAACAGCCCCTACATAATCATTATCCTGACGGTCTTTATGTTTATCGGAGGTGTTAATTTCAACCTGATCTTCGCTTCTGTCTACGGAGATTGGAAAAGACTGATACGTAACGATGCATTTAAGTGGTTTTGTTTCACCATACTGCTCGGATACGTGGTATTTACTGTTTCCATCATTGGAAAGCATCATGTACATAGCTGGCAGGAAGCGACCATCATACCGCTGTTTCAAAGTGTATCCATACTTTCATCGACAGGTCTTGTAGTGCCTCATTTCAGTCATTGGGGAGCTGTGCCGTATGTTGTGATGCTGATATTCATGGCAGTCGGAGGTTGTGCAGGAAGCACTTCCGGCGGAGCGAAGATAGACAGATTCATCATTTTCTTTAAGTTTCTGAAAAACGAGATGTACCGTACCATGTATCCTTCGTCTGTGAGGACAGTAACAGTAAATGGGAAAGGGACTTCTTATGTCATCGTCATGAAGGTGCTGGCGTTCTTAGCGCTATATTTCCTTGTAATCTTTGTAGGCGGATTTCTCCTCACGGTGCTTGGTGTTGATTTCAGTGACAGCTTCTACTATGCCCTGTCATGTATCTCCAACGCCGGAATGGGCACAGAGGTACAGGGTGGCGGCACATGCTTCGCCCTTATTCCTGACGCGGCAAAGTGGATACTCAGTTTCATAATGCTGACCGGACGTCTTGAGCTATACACAATCCTGCTGCTATTCACCCCGGCATTCTGGAAAAAATAAAAGAAAACAACGGCAGGCTCAGGAAGCCTGCCGTCAGTCGAAATGTCGATTGTCTCACTTTTATCTCAAGATAAGTGAAAACCAAATCCTATCAGTCAACGGCTAACATATATATATCCTCAGCCGCTTTTTTATCTATCTTTATGTAGTTGCCAAATACCTCGCCCTTATTTTCTGTCACTTTCTCCGCAAGCAACTTTACGTCAGGGTTCTCTATTCCAAGTTCCTTCATGCTCACCGGCATACCGATGGAACGCAGGAATTTCTTCAAAGCGTCGATACCCATTGCCGCGGCCTTTACATCATCGGCCTCTTCAATGTCAAAGACACGCCTTGCATACTGAGCGAGTTTACCGGGATTGCTCTTCATAGCATACGTCATCCAGGCGGGGAACATTACGGCAAGTCCGGCACCATGCGTCACATCATATACAGCGCTGAGTTCATGCTCCAGTCCGTGTGTGGCCCAGTCTTCCTCACGCCCTCCACTGCATACTCCATTATGGGCCAGTGTTCCGCTCCACATGATGTTGGCCCGGGCATCATAATCTTCGGGATTGGCGATCACTTTCGGAGCCTCGCTGATGATGGCTTTCATCACTCCCTCCGCTACCCTATCGGTAATCTCCACTTCAGGAGTGTTTGAAAAATACCGCTCCATGATATGCGCGAGCATGTCAGTGACACCGGCCGCTGTCTGATAAGGAGGAAGTGTAAAAGTCAGCTCCGGGTTCATCAACGCGAATTTAGGACGGAGCACATCGCTGCCCATACCAAGTTTATGGAGTCCGTCAAGTTTTGTTATCACAGTATTGCCGGATCCTTCGCTTCCTGCAGCAGGAATCGTGAGCACTACGCCTACGGGCAATGCCTTCTTCACTTTGGCCTTACCGCAATAGAAATCCCAGAAGTCTCCGTCATAAGGTATCGCAGCGGCTATAGCCTTAGCGGTATCAATCGAGCTTCCACCTCCTACGGCAAGCACCGAGTCAATACCTTCTTTCCTTGCTATATCAATTCCTTCATAAACCTTTGCATCCACCGGATTTGGCTGCACGCCGCCGAGTTCCGAGTATTCAATACCAGCATCTTCGAGACTTTTCTTTACTCTGTCGAGCAGACCGGATCTTATGACCGAACCTTTGCCATATACTATAAGGGGTTTCCTCATCCCAAAAGCCTCAAGCTGCTCAGCGACCTTATTCTCCACTCCCCTACCGAACACATACTTCGTGGCCGGGAAAAATACAAAATTATTCATATCAAATTATAAAGATTATCTGATGAAGTTATTTAAACTTATTTACGCAATCTTACGAGCTCTATCGCCTCCTTGCCGGTGACTTCCGTCAACTTTATCCTGACAATACATACATTCCTGAGAAACTTCCGGATCTCATCTTCAGGATCTATTCCGGGACAATACTTGCCACAAAGAAGTCTCAATGCCTCGATGACCTTATCATCGTCTTCTATTATCTCTGCCAGCCCGAAAGCAATAACACTTCTGAAATATGAGGTGAATTCATTCGGAACCACATCATCCTTATCTATAATACAGAGCGAGCATTTAGGATTGCGTCTGATAGCATCAAGTTTATGTCCCTGCTTAGCACAATGGATATATACATGCCCGTCACTGTATACATAGTTGATCGGGACAGCATAAGGATAGTCATCATCACCTGCGACCGCCCATACGGCAACTTTACCGTTTTCAAGAATCCTTATGCATTCCTTCTCAGGCAAAAGCTGCCTTATTCTTCTCATTTTCCTTTCCATAATCATCCCAAAACTTTTAGTCCAATAATTGAAAGAATCAACGTCGTGATGAAAAAAATCCTCCAGAAAGAAGCGGGTTCATTGAAAAAAATTATACCTACCAATACCGCTCCTACAGCTCCAATACCGGTCCATACAGGATAGACGGTCCCTATCGGAAGCCGTTCGGCTGCTTTTGCCATAAGAAACATACTCAATGCCAAAGCGACAAGGAAACCGCCCCACCAGCACCATAACTCATGTCCGGATGCGGTCTTCGTCTTTCCGAGACAGAATGTAAAAGCCACTTCCATACATCCGGCAAGCACCAATATGATCCAACTTAAAGTCGTATTCATCGTTTTTATCATAGCCTGTCCGAGGGCTGCGGGACATCCCGGCGACTCCTTCCAAGGCATCACAAAATTACTCATTTATTCCGACATTTCAAAATTATAGAGATGAGATATGATGCTATAATAAAAATTCCATTACTTTTTTATTCCATAAATTGTGTTTGTTTCAGATATATTTTGTAATTTTGTATACTTGAACTATAACCCTACAATATATCATGAAACCTATAAGATCGATCTATCTGGCCGCTTTCGCCCTTCTTCTATCGGCACCGGCTTATTCAGATGTGTCAAAGGCCTACGTCTCCGACCTTGGCAACGGAAAGTATCAGAATCCAATCATCAATGCCGACTACTCCGACCCAGACGTAGTGCGTGTAGGTGATGACTACTACATGACCTCATCCAGTTTTGCAAATCTGCCGGCTCTTCAGATACTTCATTCCAAAGACCTTGTCAACTGGACAATAGTCGGAGCTGTAGCGGATAAATACCCGGATCCTGCTTTCGACGGAGTAAGCCACGGCAATGGCGTATGGGCACCGGCCATACGTTATCATAATGGCAAATACTATGTAATGTACGGAGATCCGGATCGCGGCATCTACGTAGCAGACGCAACAGATCCGAAAGGCCCCTGGAGTCCGCTCAGACTCATTTATCCAGCTGTGGGAGTGATAGATCCATGCCCCTTCTGGGACGAGGACGGACGCGCATATATAGCTCACGGTTATGCCGGAAGCCGGGCAGGAGTAAAGAGTATACTGGGTATGATAGAGATGACTCCGGATGCCACCGGAGTCATAGGCATGGACAGAGTGATCTATGACGGTCATATCGAAAACGAGACAATCGAAGGAGCGAAAATGTACAAACGCGGACCCTGGTATTATATTTTCTCTCCTGCGGGTGGTGTTTCCACAGGCTGGCAGGTAGTGATGCGAAGCAAAAATCCATGGGGCCCCTATGAGCAGCGTAATGTGATGGAACAGGGGAATACCGACATAAACGGTCCTCACCAGGGCGCATGGGTAGATACTCCCGACGGTAAGGAGCATTGGTTCATCCACTTCCAGGACAAAGGTCCATACGGACGGGTGATCAATCTCGAACCTATGGAATGGAAAGAAGATGGCTGGCCTGTCATAGGCGTAGACAAGGACGGGGACGGCCGAGGCATTCCTGTGCGGACTTACCGCAAGCCCAACGTTGGAAAGACATACCCCGTAGCAACCCCGCAGGACAGCGACGATTTCGACTCAAATACCCTCGGACTGCAGTGGCAGTGGAACGGCAATCCTCAGCCTCTCTGGTATTTCTGCGACGCTGAAAACTCAGTGCTCCGTCTTTTCTCTCATCACACACCGGAAGCTAAAAACCTCTACGACATGCCCAATGTGCTGATGCAGAAATTCCCCAACGAAAATTTCACCGCCACAGCCAAAGTCTCTTTCCACCCTCGCATGAAAGACGGAAAGGCAATGGCCGGCGAGAAGGGAGGCATCGCCGTAATGGGATATAACTTCGCCACTCTCGCTCTTGAAAGCCGCGAAGACGGGACATACCTGGTTCAGACTGACTGTGTCGGCGCCAACAAGGGTAAGGATGAAGTTGAGACAGCTGCTGTGAAACTCGATACTAACGGCCCGATATGGCTTCAGGCAGTAGTAAAGATGACCGGCAAGAAAAATCCGAAGGCTAAGCCGGACTATAAATGTACAGTTACGTTCAGATACAGTCTCGACGGAAAGAAGTTTACTGATTTCGGTCGTCCGATGGATGTCCGCGAGGGACATTGGATCGGCGCAAAGGTCGGTGTCTTCTGCACACGTCCATGGAAAAGCAACGACTCCGGATGGCTCGACGTGGACTCGTTCATAATCAACAAATAATCTCGCATTATCAACAAGTTATAAATTAAAGTTTCCCAAAACACACACAAACTTGATTGATTAACAACATTTTACATTTTAACATTCCCCTGAAAGTTTTCCAAAAATAATTTTTTCATAAAACTTTCAGGGGAATATTTTGCCATTTTGAATATATTTCTTAACTTTGCACTCAGAATAAAATAGTCAAGAAACAGACACAAGCTACATAAACAGATGATACAGACTATTCAGAAACGCGACGGCCGAATAGTAGGCTACAACGAAGAGAAGATAAAGGCCGCCATCCGCAAGGCCATGCTCGCTACGTCACAGGGTGAAGATGAGTCACTCATCCAGCGCATTACAGACCGCATAGGCATGACCGGTAAGGAACGAATGACCGTGGAAGAAATACAAGACCGCGTGGAGATAGAGCTGATGAAGTCTGCCCGTAAGGATGTAGCGAAGAAATATATCGCTTACCGTGACCAGCGTTCTATCGCGAGGCGTGCAAAGACCCGCGATATATTCCTTGAGATCATCGAGACTAAAAACAACGACATCACCCGCGAAAACGCCAATATGAATGCCGACACCCCCGCCGGCATGATGATGAAATTCGCTTCCGAGACTACAAAACCTTTCGTCGACGACTATCTGCTCGATCCCGAAGTGAAACAGGCGGTGAAAAATAACTATCTTCATATTCACGACAAAGACTATTACCCTACCAAAAGCCTCACATGCGTTCAGCATCCGCTTGACCGTCTGCTTGAAAACGGTTATGTGGCGGGGCATGCCGAGAGCAGAGCTCCAAAGAGGATAGAGACAGCAGGGGTTATAGCCTGCATATCTCTTGAGACCGCCCAGAACGAGATGCACGGAGGTCAGGCCATTCCGGCATTTGACTTTTATCTCGCACCTTTCGTACGGGCCACCTTCAGGGAAGAAGTAAGGATACTGGAGTCTCTGACAGGAAAAAATCTTTCAGATATTTACGATGCCCGGATCAAAGATTATGTTAAGAAAGATCTTGAGGGGCTTGAAGGAGATGAGCGTCTGCTACAGCATGCCGTCAACCGCACCGTGGGCCGTGTGCATCAGGCTATGGAGGCATTCATTCATAATATGAATACAATCCACTCCCGAGGTGGCAATCAGGTTGTATTCAGTTCCATCAATTATGGCACCGATACCTCCGCGGAAGGACGCTGTGTGATCAGGGAACTCCTTAACTGCACTTATGAAGGTGTCGGAAACGGCGCTACCGCTATCTTCCCTATTCAGATATGGAAAAAAAAGCGTGGCGTCAGCTATCTCCCGGAGGATCCTAACTACGATCTCTATCGCCTCGCATGCAAGGTGGCTGCAAAGAGATTCTTCCCCAATTTCCTCAATCTTGACGCCACTTTCAACAAGCATGAGCTTTGGAAGGAAGATGATCCCCGCCGTTTTGAATATGAAGTAGCCACTATGGGTTGCCGGACCCGTGTCTTTGAGAACCGTTATGGAAAGAAGACTTCTATCGGACGCGGAAACATCTCTTTCTCAACCATCAACATAGTTCGGCTCGCTATAGAGTGTATGGGCATAAAGAATCAGGATGAACGTATCGAGCGGTTTTTCGAGCGTCTTGACGATATACTTGACATAACAGCGAAGCAGCTCGACGATCGTTTCCAATTCCAGAAAACAGCCCTTGCGAAGCAGTTCCCGCTTGTCATGAGCACTTTATGGAACGGCACGGAGGGTCTCGGCCCTAACGATACGATTGAAAGCGTCATCAATCAGGGCACGCTCGGCATAGGATTCATCGGCCTCGCGGAGTGTCTTATCGCACTCACCGGCAAACACCATGGAGAAAGCGAGGAGTCACAGAAACTCGGTCTGCGAATTGTGAGTCATATGCGATCAAGGGTCAACGAATTCTGTGAGCGTTATGGCCATAACTATTCCGTGCTTGCCACTCCGGCAGAGGGTCTCAGCGGGCGATTCACAAAAAGAGACCGGGCCACTTTCGGAGTGATAGAGGGTATTACGGACAAGGATTACTACACCAACTCCAATCATGTGCCGGTTTACTTCCACTGTTCACCAAGACACAAGGCTAAGGTAGAGGCGCCGTATCATGAACTGACCCGTGGAGGACATATATTCTACGTAGAAATCGACGGTGACGCCACACACAACGAAGAGTGCATAATGCAGATAGTCGACATGATGGATAAATACAATATGGGATATGGTTCCGTCAACCACAACCGCAACCATTGTCCGAAATGCGGTTACGAAAACGCCGATATGGATATGAAAGCATGCCCCAAATGCGGCACAAACTTCGAAACCATACAGCGAATCACCGGCTACCTTGTAGGCACCACCGACCGATGGAACTCCGGTAAACTCGCCGAGCTGCGCGACCGTGTCGTACACAAATGAAATACAGGGTACTCGACATAATAAAAGGCACTACAGTTGACGGTCCGGGTTTCCGGACCGCCATCTATTTCGCAGGCTGCCGCCACGCATGTCCCGGCTGCCATAATCCACAGTCATGGGACTTCAACGGGGGCACGGAAATGACACTTGAGCAACTGATGGCCGTCATAGAGGAAGAAGACTTTGACGTAACTCTTTCCGGCGGCGACCCGCTCTACCATCCCGAAGAAATAGCGATCCTCGCAAAGAGGATTCAGGAGAGCGGCCACAAAGTATGGCTCTACACCGGCTTCACAATTGAACAGATACTTGCGTCTGAACACCTGTCGCTCCCGCTCTCCTATCTTGATGCTATAGTAGACGGACCTTACATTGAATCACTCCGCGACCCGGATCTCCCCTTCCGCGGCAGCTCCAACCAACGTATCATTATGGAGCCACTGTCGTCCCGGCTATCAAGGCCATAACGGGCATTCACTCTGCAGATCACTTTTCATCGCTCCATGATTGAAGGCGATCATATTCCTCTTTGGTGATGCGCATAAACGAGCCATGCTGAGGACGTTTCACTCCCCTGATGTTCTGAGGATTGCGGAAATTACGCATATTTTCGTCAGCCTCGCATATGCGGTAGTTGCGCGGTTTAGATGAATATTCGATATATCCGATGTGCCATGTGTCTTCTCCCGGAAGCCGAAACGCTGATACGCCTTCACATTTTTTATTTCCCTC
>JAIEBK010000057.1:4427-42910 GCA_029070945.1 Muribaculaceae bacterium | reverse complement strand
TCGATATATCCGATGTGCCATGTGTCTTCTCCCGGAAGCCGAAACGCTGATACGCCTTCACATTTTTTATTTCCCTCGAAATCAATGTAATCATCCTCGTCAGGCTCACCCCAAGGTCCGGTCAGGCGAGGACTCGTTGCTGTGAAAAGTCCAGGTTTGCCACCCTCCTTCTTTATCATCATATGCCACAGGCCATCGGCAGGCACCCAGTTTATATCCGCATCGATTGTGGCGTAACCCCAGTCAAACAGCAGTTTCGGCTGGGTCAGCTTAGTAAAAGTTTCGTTTGCATATGAATAATACATTCTGTCATAGGATTCCTCGTCCCGGTTCCACATGGAATAATATATCATATAGCCACCCTTCTTTCCGTCAGGCCATTCGTATGTAGCATCCCACATGATCTGCGGCGCCCAAACGCGGTTGATTGTTGACCAGTCTTCATATACGCTTTCCGCCTCAGGATTCGAGAATATTTCCTTGCCCTTACGGTAGTCAAAAGATGTCGATTTCCAGTTGATGAGGTCATCACTTGTCAGCAGACATATGCCATAGTTATCCCATGTCTCCTTCTTACCAAGTCTCTTTCGCGATGCCTCGTTGGCCTCCATATCAGTGCAGACCATAAGGAAACCTTTGTCATCATGTCTTCTGCAGATGAAAGCATCTCTGGTGCGACCCTCGATCGGGGCCATAACCTTATCACTGAAAATGGAGTCCCCCTGCAGAAGATCATGATACACGATTCCGTCCTCACTGACCGCATAAGCCGTCCATGCAGGTCCCGCGTCATTCATATGGCAATAAAGCATATGGTCTCCCTTCTGCAGGTTTCCGACCTCCACCGGCAAATTCTCAACAGCAAATGCAGCCACACCCGCCATGGACAATAAACTGCATATCAATATCGATCTCTTCATAACATTAGAAATATTTGCATTAACTTCACAAAGGTAGAGAAAACTTCCCTAATATCCAAATTTCCATCAAATCTTAATTATATTCAGCAGAGAGCTGAAAGCATCACAGCCGGCAAACTATGAGTATGCACAACAAGTTCAGACTTATTATAAACTTGGCACGAAATTTGTGCATTTCAAGAAAAAACACTAATTTTGCAGTATAAAAACCGAAACGTATGGGATTTTTCAAAAAACTTTTTTCGAGAGAGAAAAAGGAACAGCTCGATTCCGGTCTCGAAAAGACAAAAAAGGGAGTATGGGATAAAATCGCCCGCGCGGTTGCAGGCAAATCCAAAGTCGATGATGAAGTACTCGACAATCTTGAGGAGGTGTTCATCACTTCCGATATAGGCGTTGACACATCACTTAAGATCATCGAAAGACTTGAGGAACGTGTGGCACGTGATAAATACATAAACTCCTCAGAACTCAACGATATTCTCTGCGATGAGATATCCCAGATGCTTTCCCGACCTGACAAGGAACCGGAACTCGGTGATTTCGAGATCCCTGTAGACAAAAAGCCATATGTAATAATGGTTGTAGGCGTCAACGGGGTAGGTAAGACTACCACTATCGGTAAGCTCGCCTATCAATACAAGGCAGCCGGCAACAAAGTGATTCTTGGCGCGGCAGATACTTTCCGTGCCGCCGCTATAGAGCAGCTCGACATATGGGGCGAGCGTGCAGGAGTGCCTGTCATCAAGCAGAAGATGGGCAGCGACCCGGCCGCAGTCGCATTCGACACGCTTTCAAGCGCCAAAGCGCAGGGCGCGGATGTGGTGATCATAGACACGGCCGGTCGTCTTCACAACAAGAAAGGTCTCATGGACGAACTTTCCAAAGTAAAGAAAGTCATGCAGAAGGTAGTTCCTGACGCACCGCATGAAGTACTTCTCGTATTGGACGGAAGCACAGGACAGAATGCATATGAACAGGCCAAGCAGTTTGTGGCTGCCACTGAAGTCAACGCTCTCGCTGTCACCAAACTTGACGGTACGGCAAAAGGTGGCGTTGTCATCGGTATAAGCGACCAGTTCAATATCCCTGTAAAATATATAGGTATCGGCGAGAAAATGGATGACCTCCAGATATTCCACAGCGATGAGTTTGTAAAGTCACTGTTCGGTAACGCCGCCAAATGATTATCACCTGCGTAGATGAAAAAAGGACTTATCGACGTCATCTCTCTCGGCTGCAGCAAGAACCTCATCGACAGCGAACGACTCCTGCGCCGGCTCTCGGCAAAGGGCTACAATGTCAGGCATGATGCGGAGCAGCCTAACGGGGAATGGGTGATGGTCAATACATGCGGGTTTATTCAGGATGCCAAGGAAGAGTCGATAGAAATGATTCTTCAGCTCGGATCTCTTAAGAAAACACGCAAGATAGGCCATATAGCTGTCATGGGCTGTCTGTCTCAAAGATATATGGACGAACTGAAGGATGAGATTCCTGAAGTAGATGTCTGGTATGGGAAATTCGACTGGAAGGATTTCATAGAAAGTCTTCCCGACCGTTCTTCCGATGAGAAGAACTCACCCAAAGACTGGGAACGTACACTTACCACTCCCCCGCACAGCACATACATCAAGATATCGGAAGGATGCAACCGATTCTGTGCTTTTTGTGCAATTCCGATCATTACCGGACGTCATACATCCCGACCAATAGAGGAGATTCTGGATGAAACGCGCGAACTCGTCAGCAAAGGAGTTAAGGATTTCAACGTAATCGCCCAGGACCTCAGCAGCTACGGCACTGATCTGTACGGTCATCACGCTTTGCCCGAACTTATCGACCGCATGGCAGAGATTCGGGGAGTGGAATGGATTCGTCTGCACTACGCGTATCCTTCCGACTTCCCGATGGAACTCCTCGACGTAATGGCGCGCCATGAAAATGTATGTAAATATATCGATATAGCACTCCAGCATGTCTCAGACAAAGTCCTCGACAATATGCGTCGGCATATCAACGGCCAACAGACAAAAGAACTGCTCGCGGAGATGCGCCGACGGGTGCCGGGACTGAAAATAAGAACTACCCTTATGGTCGGCTTTCCCGGAGAAGGGGATGAAGAGTTCGAGCAACTTCTCGATTTTGTACGTGAACAGCGTTTTGAGAGAATGGGTGCTTTCGCCTACAGCGAGGAAGACGATACATGGGCAGCGAAAAACCTTACAGATGACATTCCCCCGGAAGTGAAGCAGGCACGTCTTGACCGGCTCATGGAACTGCAACAGGAAATATCGTATCAGCGAAACCTCGAGATGGTCGGTATGACCGTACGTGTACTTGTAGACCGTATCGAGGGCGATACCCGCATAGGGCGTACACAATGGGACTCCCCTGAGGTCGATCCCGAGATATACGTGAAGGGTTCGGACGCCGAGCCCGGAGAATTCATCAATGTCAAAATAACCGGGGCCGAGCCCTTTGAACTATTCGGTGAACTGGTTTAAATACAGACTTCCCAACTCCACTGAAATCATATCAGGTGGTTCGCAGCGTCTTCTTAAAGGGTTCGCTAAAGGTTTTGTCATAGCTCCGTTTTCAGATCCTGACGACGGATTGATGACGATTCCTTTTGATATCTGCAATCCAGATTCAGAATTCAAACCGGAGACATCCTATCTTCCCACAACCACCTCCAGGGAAGACTTTGAAAATGAGGTCCGTACCATAATTAATTCACTCGGCTCCAGCAGAGGCAAGACAGTCGCAGCACGAGTGATTCGTGTCGACTCCAATATCAACCTCGACGCGACATTCGATAATCTCTGCTCGTCTTATCCCGAAGCATTTGTGTTCCTTTTTTCCACGCCAACCACAGGCACCTGGATAGGAGCCTCCCCGGAACTCCTGCTCCGTAAGGAGGGGGAATTTATATCCACGATGGCTCTTGCCGGGACACGTCCTTATTCCGGGCAGGCCAAAGAGTGGGATGAAAAAAACCGTGATGAACAGGCTATGGTGACGGAGTTTATCATGGATTCCCTTATGAGACACTGCGGAGCCGTAACCGCAGGAAAGACATATACAAAAAGAGCGGGACAGATCGAACATATCTGCACTCCCATATCAGCCTATATGCCCCCCTCCGGCATCGCAGACGATTTTGAAGAAAGCTATCACAGCAGACTGCGGAAGCTCCTGACAGAGATTTCGCCGACACCGGCACTATGCGGTTCGGATCGCATGCACTCACTTGAGCTGATACGGAATTGCGAGAAGTTCTCACGAGAAATGTATGGCGGATTCTGCGGTCCTGATGATATCGAGGGAATCACGGCTTTTTTCGTAAACCTGCGGTCGGCTAAAGTGTCTCCGGATGCTGTCAGTGTCTTCGCAGGATGTGGAGTCACCGTTCTTTCCGATCCGGATGAAGAATGGATTGAAACCGAAATGAAATCAAAAACCATAATAAACAAATTAAAAATTTCAGAAGAATGAAACTGAGAAATCTTTTCGCGATCATTGCTTCGGCTTCTATCTGCATGGGGATGCATGCAGAGCACCTGAAAAGCCTCGATCCGAAGGGTATCGACCCTAACACCCCGGCTTCAGCCGACTTCTACCGTCATGTCAACAAAGGATGGATGGACTCGCACCCTCTCACCCCTGAATATTCCCGCTACGGTGCATTCAATATCCTTAACGATTCCAGCAACAACCGTGTACGTCGAATCGTGACAGGACTCGCAGCTACAAATCCCAAGCCGGGAACCAATGCCTATAAGGTAGCGACTCTCTACGAACAGGGTATGGATTCCGTACGTCGGAACAAACTCGGTGCCGAACCTATCAAACCTTATCTCTCCAAGATCGAGAGCACCAGCCACGACGGCATGACCGACCTTCACCTCTGGATGCACACGAATTTCTCGAGTCCTCTATTCTCCGGAGGTCCGCAGGAAGACCTTGCCAACTCCCAGGTATACGCTATGTATCTCGGCAGCAACAGCCTCGGACTTGGCGACCGAGATTACTATCTCCTCAACGACAAGCGCAACAAGGAAGTGCGTGACGCATATCAGAAACTGATAGAGAAATACATGACTCTCGCCGGATACTCAAAGAAGGACGCCAAGCGCATCGTGAAGAGCGTCATGAAGATAGAGACCGCTCTCGCTGATTCCGCCCTGACCCGCGAGGAAAGCCGCAACATCCCGGCTCTCTATAATCCTTTCAGCTATGAGGACGTCAAGGCCAAATGGAGCAACCTTCCGCTTGACCGCTTCTTCACAGAGACAATGGAGATCGAGGCTCCGGAGACAATCATCGTGACAGAGCCGCGATCCATGAACGCAGCCAATAAACTTCTCGCCAATCTTACAGACCGAGAACTGAAAGACTACTATGCCTGGCTTGTGGCTCAGGATTATGCTTCATATCTCAGTGACGATTTCGCCGATGCAGCTTTTGAGTTCAATAAGGTGATGAGCGGCGTTCAGCAGCAGCGTCCGCGCTGGAAGAAAGCTCTCGGCGTGACCGAAGGCTTCCTCGGAGAAGCTATCGGCGAGCTCTACGTAGAAGAATATTTCCCTCAGAGTTCAAAAGACTATATGATCGGTCTGGTAGAGAATCTCCGCAACGCTCTCGGAAAGCATATCATACATCTCGAGTGGATGAGCGACGACACTAAGGTCGAAGCACTCAAGAAACTCAATAAGTTTACCGTCAAGATCGGCTATCCCGACAAATGGAAGGACTATTCCGAACTTGAGATCGACCCGGCTCTCAGCTACGCGGACAATGTGAAGAACGCCCGGATGTGGGCTCAGAAAGAATATCTCAAGAAGTGGGGCAAACCTGTAGATCGCACCGAATGGGCAATGACACCGCAGACCATCAACGCATATTATAATCCTCTCAACAACGAGATCGTATTCCCTGCCGGTATCCTCCAGGCTCCTTTCTTTGATCCGGAAGCAAGTGACGCTGAAAACTACGGTGGAATCGGCGTCGTGATTGGCCATGAGATGACACATGGATTCGACGACCAGGGATGCAATTTCGATGCAAACGGAAACATGGTCAACTGGTGGCAGCCGGAAGACGCACAGGCGTTCAGCCAGCTTACCCAGGGTCTTGCCGATCAATTTAACAAGGTCGAGATTCTTCCAGGCCTTTTCGCCAACGGACAGTACACACTCGGCGAGAATATCGCGGACCAGGGTGGTCTTCGCGTAGCAATGACGGCTTTCCTCGACAGCCAGAAGAAAAAGGGTGTCGACGTAGAGAGCGAAGAAGCTCTGATCGAGGGTCTTACACCAGCCCAGGTGTTCTATATGAACTACGCAAATCTCTGGGCACAGAACATACGCGAGGCTGAAATGCGCAACCTCACCAGCGGCGACGTTCACTCCCTCGGCGAAAACCGTGTGAATGTTACACTTAAGAATATCGACCCCTTCTTCAAGGCTTTCGGCATCAAGGATGGCGACAAGATGTTCCGTCCCGCTGAAGAGCGTGTCATTATCTGGTAAATAACATAATGGCGGCATAACGTCCGCATAAAAATGGAAAGTCTTCGCATCACGGAGGCTTTCCTTTTTTCTTCTCAACGGCGCAGACGACAAAACTTTTTTAGTCGCTCTTGTTGCTATAATCAAAAATAATGATTAATTTTGCATTGAAAAATCGAGACGCTCCATAAGGGGCCTTAAACATACAGCTATATATGAGCAATACCCTTCCGCCCATCAAGGTCTTCGCAGGCACACGCAGCCATTATCTCGGTGAAGGCATCTGCAAGGATCTGGGAATAGAACTCGGCAAAATGAATATCGAGCATTTCGCCGATGGAGAATTTGAAGTATGCTTCGACGAATCCATACGTGGAGCCGAAGTATATCTCGTACAGTCCACATTTCCGAACTCCGACAATCTGATGGAACTGCTTCTGATGATTGATGCCGCCAAGCGCGCGTCGGCGGCAAGCATCAATGCGGTCATCCCATATTTCGGCTGGGCCCGTCAGGACCGCAAGGATAAGCCGCGTGTCTCCATCGCAGCGAAACTTGTGGCTGACCTTCTCAGCGTAGCAGGAATCGACAGACTACTGACCATGGACCTGCATGCCGACCAGATCCAGGGATTCTTCAATGTTCCGGTCGACCATCTCTACGCTTCTTCCGTATTCATTCCATATATCGAAAGTCTCCATCTCGAGAACATGGTGATCGCATCGCCAGATGTAGGCGGCGCGAAACGAGCCAACTCCTATGCCAAATACTTCGATGTGCCTCTCGTGCTTTGCCATAAACAGCGCGCTAAAGCCAATGTCGTAGCAAAGATGCAGGTGATCGGCGACGTTAAAGGTAAAAATGTAGTGCTTGTCGATGATATCGCGGATACAGCCGGCACAATCACCAAAGCAGCCGACCTGATGCTTGCGGAAGGCGCAAATTCAGTTCGCGCCCTCATCACACATCCCGTAATGAGCGATCCCGCTACCGACCGTATACTCAGCAGTGGCCTCACCGAAATAATATTCACTGACTCCATACCCTATGGCAAGGAGAATCCGAAAGCAACAATCCTCACGGTGACGAAGCTTTTCGCTGATACGATCCGACGTATCCATAACAACCAGTCCATCTCAAGCCAGTATCTCTTCAAGCCCTGAATACAGAACTGAAGAACAGGCAAAGAAATAAAAATCCCGGTATGCCGATGGCAACCGGGATTTTATCGTTTATATCATTAATCCATATACTGACCGTTATCCCTTGATTCTTAAGACTACAGCGTCTTTCGGCTTCAGATGTACGGAAGTGCTTCCGTCCGGAACAAGCTTCACAAACAGGCTGCGTTCACAAAGGAGGTCATCAGCAACTATATCTGATTCATGAAGTCCGGCCATCTCGAAAGCAAGTCTTGGAATCACAACATCGACATCGGCCTCCGTGTGGTCGAAATTCACCACTATAAGAAGAACAGATTCAGCGGTATAGCGCAAGAATGCGAACTGGCTGTGTGGATTGAAACCGTCATGGCGGAGGTTGACATACATCAGATCAAAGAAATTACCTTCTCTCAATGCCGGCTCGACATTGCAAAGAGTCAGTACTTTCTGATATATTCCGCGCAGCCATTTCTCCTGAGGAGTAAGTTTTTTCAAGGAAGGATTGCCTTCATTCCACCATCGGCGCAAAGTGTCGTAGCTCCAATAGTCAAATATGGTGCTTCGGTTATTATCACCGGCGAAACCCTCGTTGTCAAGAGCGGATTCGCCAAGTTCCTGACCATAGTATATCAAGAAAGGCCCACGTGAGATCATCGAACTTACAACAAGAGACGGAAGCACATTTGCCGGATTGCCGGAATATGCCTTTGAACCGAAACGGACCTCGTCATGGTTCTCAAGGAAGTTGAGCATAGAATCACCTATACCATCCACCGTCTGCCATGCACCGGTCAGTCTCGCTGCAGAATGGTTGTGTATCTCAATATCTACAAGCGTATCATACAGATTCACCTTGTCATAGAGATAATCGAAACAACCATAGTCAAGGAACGGGCGGTATTGACCTACATCGTAGATCTCACCGATAAAACAGACGTCAGCATAATCTTTCTTCACCTGAGGGATAACCCAATGCCAGAACTCAAGAGGGACCATGAAACACATGTCGCACCTGAATCCGTCAATACCTTTGGATGCCCAGAACCGCAGTATCGCCAGCATCTTGATCCATGTGTCGGGCACAGGACAGAAATGATCGCTCCAATCGCCATAATCATGACCGTAGTTAAGCTTTACCGTCTCATACCAGTCATTTCTCCCGCAGAAAGCAGTAAAGCAGTCATTGCCTGTCACTTTCGCAGGAAACTCCACATAAGGGGTATCACCCTCTTCATCCAGTGGGAAGTGAGGTGAAAACTGCTGAAACGGTATGTAATAGTAGTTATTCCTGTCTGAGAATCCCATTGTGATGTCATCGTCTGCGCCGAAGTCCTTTACGCCGGAAGGTGCGACATCACTGTGGTAGACACGTGCGGTATGATTGGGTACAAAATCGATTATCACCTTCATACCCTCCTTATGTATTCGCTTCACACAGTTTTCGAATTCCCCCATACGATTGTTCACATCCACAGCTATCGCAGGATCTATGTCGTAATAGTCCTTGATGGCATAGGGACTTCCGGCTTCTCCCTTCACAACATTCGGATTATCCTTCTCTATGCCGTAGGCTGTAAAGTCTGACTTAGTTGCATGCTCGATCACGCCGGTCAGCCATATGCAGTTGACACCTAATTCCTTTATGGAACGCAGTGCCTTAGGTGTCAGATCATTCAGTTTACCACTCCCGTTTTCCTCGAGCTTTCCCCACGCCTTTGGATCAGGGGTGGTGTTGCTGAAGATTCGAGGAAACATCTGATAGATTATCAATCTCTCCATTATATAAATTCAAAGTTTCTTACATTTCCAATACTTGTCACTTAGCCTTCGATCCTCATTTAAGCTTCTTCTCAAGGATTCTGCTGGCAGTAGAATAGCCAAGTTCCACTATGTGGTGAAGCTTTGCAACATCGAAGGTTCCGATGGCGTGCGCACCCCGAAGATTGATGAGGATATCACACATCTTTGCGTCGTTGACCATATTGGACTTAGACATCAGCTGATAGCTCCTCAACGCGATCTCAAGCAAATTATGTTTCGTAGGATCCTGCCAGATATTATGGAAAGGTGAACAGTTTATGCCGTAGAGCGTCTTACAGTATTTTCTCACCGCCCAGGCCGGAAGATTTCTTAATACTCCTCCGTCGACATATACACCTCCTTTTATCTTCACCGGTTCGAATACGATAGGAATAGAACAGGATGCAAGCACCCTCGGCACAATCTCCCCTCTCGCCCAGCCTATGGATTTGCAATGCTGAAAATCCGTAGCGCAAACTATAGTAGGTATCTTCAGATCCTCAAGATTCCGTACAGGAAGCCACGACTCTATAAGCTTACCAAACTTATCTATCCTCATCAATGAATTGCCCGGGACCTTCCATGTGACGAATTCCTTCACCTTCGACAGGTCTTCAAAACAATGAAGCATATCGTCAGGAGTAAGTCCGGCCCCATACATTACAGCGGCGACACTTCCCGCCGATACACCCGACATTACATCAGGAAATATTCCGAACTGTTCAAGTGCCTTCAAAACACCTATATGTGAGAATCCCCGGGCGCCTCCACCGCTGAACGCATACCCTATGGAACTGGAAGAAAATCCAATCTTTTCAAGCAGTCCGCCGATATTCCAAATCATATTCTTCTCTTTCTTAAGTTTTTAATTCATATAGTCAGGGAATCGAATCCATCACTGCTTCAACAGTCTCTTCCTGATGCAAAGACGCTTCAGACGCTTCGGTATCAGACTTCCCGATTTTCGGCATATCCTTTTTACGCCTTCTGAACAGACGGTCGAAATCACGCTGGAAAACCACACCCACACCCTGAGTGGTGAGGGCAGACCTAAGATAATAGTTCTGATCATTAAAGTGATTGTAGGCCTTCAGACGCAAATTGCCGTTTTTACTCAGAAGATATTCTATATCGAAGTCTCCGACAAATTGAGTGTTGCTCGTAGAGCGGTCTCGATAGCCGAAGTTGCCGTTGATAAGAAGACGGTTGTTCAGGAGGCGCGACGACAAGGCAAGATCAAATTCCATATCGGAGAAGTCTCCCTTCTCGCTCCTGAATGAAGGAGCGACATCGAGCTTATCAGTCATCTGGCTGAGGATATTGCTCAACTGTGATGATATCGTGGAAGAAGCCATACTCGACCACTCACTTCCATTGCTCTGTCCTCCTGTATATTCAGGGGTATAAAACCTGTTGAGTGCAAGCAGATATATGATCTGCCGGCTCATCATGTCATTAGTCGATACAATACTCTTTACCTTTCTCTCGACATCGGATGTAAGGGACGGAAGCTCGATATCAAATGTTATGTCAGGATTTGTCATCGGTCCGTCTACAAGAAGCACCGCGTCTATAGGGACATTGGTCCGGTTCAGTTCCTTATCGGTAGAGAAACTCTTGTCAAGATCCGTCAGATTTGTATTCACCCTGTAGGTTGCAGCAATATCAAGAGTGGCCTTCATCGGATCACCGTCAAACTTTATAAGGCTTCCCTTGCGGATGCTGAAGTTCTTGATAATAATATCCTGTAAAGTGAAATTGTAGTTGCCTTCGTCAAGGACATATGTTCCTATCATTCTCAGGTCATTGCTTGCAAGGTTATAATCCATCTGCAAGGCTCCCTGTCCACGCGCCGTTATATTGTCGCCGGCGCGTGGGTCCATGACAAGAGTGACAAGAGCGTCATTGGTGACAGTTCCCTTTATGGACAGGATGACATTGCTTGATACGGCATCCATCTCTTCCGTGTGCTTTCTGAATTTCTTAAGATAGTCAGGCACACTGTCCACCCTTGCCGCTTCCATCCGCGCCTTCTTCCTATCTGTAAAGGAGAGGAATGAATACTGAGCCACATCTTCAGTGTCGCTTATGACATAGTAGAACTTTGAGCCTTCTTCTGTGGTCATATTCATATCTATGTCGATCACACCCGGATTTCCAGTGATCTGAGCATGGCCAGATCCATAGATTGTACCGTACCACAGGGGATTTATCTTCTCATTCGTATTATAGCAGAGAAGCGACTTCGCGTCTCTGAGTCTGAAATTAAAGACAGGGTCATGAAAATACCGATGTCTTAGCCAGCCGCTGAATTCTGCCGAGTGTCCCTCGTCATCGTAAAGAGTCAGCGGAGGTATTTCTATCACGCCTTTTTGCAGGAATACAGAGTCGTTGCCGGTATGATACCATGTATTAGTGAAGTCAAGTTTCATCGAAAGCGTATCCGCCTTAATATCGCCGACAAGATCAATATCCGAGAATGAGCCGTAGAGTTTACATTTTCCCGTAGCTTCTCCGTAGAGATCGGAACAGAAAGCAGACACAAAAGGTTTCATAAAACCGACATTGATCTTTCTTGCATCAAATCCGAAACTCAATGAATCGCGTGTGACCCAGATCCCCCCGTCGATATTCGCACGGAGCTCACGCGTCAGGGGATCCCTTACTACCGCATATATTCCTACCTTCTGCTTTTCGGCGTCATATTCAGAAGCGAGATCACCGTCACCAAGCACCGCACCATTATAGCTCAGCCCTTTCACACGCAGGAACTCAGTTCTTGCCTCAGGAGTTTTGGTAAGGAGACGCGATCCTATGACCGAACCGGTCGCCATGCCTCCGAAAGCGACATAGTTTATATTCAGCAGATTGAATATATATTCCAGATCGATGTCGTTAAGTCTGACAGTGACTATATCTTCCGGCTGTTCAGATGCGGTTCCGTCTATTTTCACATACTGGCCTTCATGACTCACCATAAAATTACTGATGGAAATCTTCTTCCCGCAATAGTCAATGCCTCCGTTGGCTATCAGCCATGACGTATCATCGACAGTGACAGCTGAAGGAAGGATCCCGACATTTACGGCGAGCTGACCTTCCGGACTGAACGGATCAGGCTGCCGGGAAAAAGACGCGTCAAGCGATACCGAACCTTTCACAATGCTCTCCAAAGTTGGGTTGATGCCAAGATTGACATTTACCTTGTCCTGCATAGCATATATGTCAGCCACTAATTCCGCATCACCTTTCTTGGCAGGGAAAATCAAGCCTGCCTTTATTTTCGACATTCCGAGGAAAGCGTCAAGATCAGCAGTCAGGATGACATCCCGTATAAGCTTGTTCTTTCCTTGCTGAAGATGAGGCGTGCTGACATTAAGCGACGCCTTACCATGAGTTGCATCAACGGATCCTTTGATGATAATGTCGGTGAGCGGGCGTACAGGTGTGTCGAAAAATACGTATGGCGCGGGTTCCCCCTTTATGTTCACAAAATAATCGAAGTCATTCTCACGAGGAACTCCATCCTGCAATAAAGGTACGGATATAAGCGTCGGGAAAACACATCCTATCATATCCTTCAATTCATCAGGCAGGCGCGTAGGCAGGATCCTTCCGATCATACGAGCATCGAGCCAGTCGCTGTTGAGCTTTACTTCACGCAGGAAAGACTGACCGTTATATTTTCCGTCATACGCCGTGGACTCACAGCCGATGGAATCGATTGCGACCGAGAGTGAAGGAAGTTTCAGTTGCCTTCCATCCGGTCTTATAATGTTGATATTCCTTAAGTCAAGCATTCCAGTAAGGTTATCAGCATTATTGCCACTTGCGAAGGCACTTAACTCAGCCGACAGATTGCAATCGGCCATTTTCCCTTTTATTCCGAATTCCGCAGGATTGAACCCAGAGAGAGTCATATCTGCGTCTATCCAGGTATCAGGGCCTGCAAGTTCGGCTATTCCGTCAACTTTCACCGTCATATCTTCAGATGAAGCGTCAAGAGTGAGATCGATCTCCCTTTTTTCCTTGTTTAGTTCAAGAGTAAGTCCGCTCAGCAGATTGCCCATCAACACAAATTCATCCGCGTTCAATCTCGCATGACCTTCCGCATTTTTGTCAATGCCGGTCACGTCAACTTCAAGACTTCCGGATACCTTGCCTATCTTATTCGTCCTAAGCAGCCTGTCAAGCTGAATTTTTTCAGCGTCAGCCGAAAGTTTAATCCTCGGTCGCTTAGAATGAATTCTACTGACAGATCCAGAGAAGTCAATTTTTCCGATATCTGTCAAGACCTTACCTCTGGCCTCACCGTCATCTCCTGATCTTATATTTCCTTCAATATCAAGCCTGATACTGCCCAAAGAATTAAGTGAGCTCTTCAACTTATCATTCGTCCCCGGGATAAGAGCCGTTACGTTAGCTATTAACTGACGTGATAGATCCATCTCAAGTTCATCTACAGACAAATCAAGACTGTCAGTCTTTTGATAGTCAGCCACGCCTCCACAAAACCGGATCAGAGATCGTGATTCTTCCTGTTCAAGACGGATTTCCGAAACCGCCAGAGCTTTCCCCTTCAGAGATGCGTCTACAATGATATCCCATGGTGAATCCAAACCGTCAAACTGAGGAATAAACGCAGAAAAGTCTGAAGGAGTCAGCTGTCCATTGACTTCAGCGTCAAAATCATCCACGGAGTCCAATGATATGTCGACATCACCTATCGCAAGAAAACTGTTTGGAAGATCTACATTAAGGTTCCTCACTGTGAGACGGTCACTGCCTTTACCTGTCTGATCCTTGATATATGTCACCTGTGCCGACAGACTCCGTACGTTAACTCCCGGAGTGACGTCAAACTGTATTTTCCTGACATCAAATCTATACATGTCGTTCCGAAGCTCAGGTATACTCAGATCCATCCTCAATCCAGAGATGTCAATTTCAGAAAATCTACGCTTTACACCTGACTCATCGACCATCCAAGGTCTATAAAAAGAAACACGGGAATCCCTCACTACAATATTCCTGATCTTAAGATCGAATATTGCGGAGGGCTTTGTTTTGTCTTTAGGAGAAAACGCATCAATCAGAAACTGGATATTAAGCGGAGAGTTCTCCGCTTCCTGAGTGACTTTGACGTCAAGTCCTATTATCTCGGCGTAATTAAGTACAATCCTGCGGTCTGACAATAATTTCCACAGATCGATGCCGGCAGCAACCTTGCCAATGGATGCACAGCGGGCACCTTCAGGAGTATCGAGCGAGACATCGGTAAGCAGGACCTCGGAGAAGGGACGTACGGAAAGCGTCTTTATCAAGATCCGGCCGCCTGACAGTTCAGATAACTCGGCGCATAGAGTGTCTTTCACCCGATTCTGTACATAAGGCACTGATAAAGCCACGTATAAACCTAAATATACAATGACAAGAAGCACAATCATAGTCATGATTACACTCCTGAATACATTATATACCGATCTCAATCGACTCATCTGCTGATAAATAAATACCGCTTAGCGACACAAACACCGGCATCCGGACCGGACTCGCCCCGCAATAAAATACAAAATTAATAAAAAAAGACGGTTTTACATCAATGAAATAAAAAAAAACAGATTTGCAACTTTCAAAAATTAGTATTAACTTTGCATTGTACACAAAACAGGAACCTCTCCGAGTGATTTATTTATGAGCATAACGATACTTGGAATAGAATCAAGCTGCGACGACACTTCCGCAGCCGTCATATCGGACGGGCTGTTGAAGAGCAATGTCATAGCCAGCCAGAAAGTACATCAGGAGTTCGGCGGAGTTGTTCCCGAACTTGCAAGCAGGGCCCATCAGCAAAACATTGTCCCGGTAGTAAGCGAAGCGCTCAGACAGGCTGGAATTTCTCCGTCAGATCTCGATGCGGTCGCCTTTACACGCGGTCCCGGTCTGCTTGGTTCGCTGCTTGTAGGCACATCTTTCGCCAAAGGCATGGCCATCGGACTTAATATTCCCACTGTCGATGTCAATCACCTGCATGGGCATGTGCTCAGTCATTTCATCAAGGAAGATGACAGTCAGGCAGTCCCGGAATTTCCATTCATCTGTCTTCTCATCTCCGGAGGCAATTCCCAGATCATTCTCGTCCGCTCATATTTCGATATGGAGATTCTCGGAAGTACCATCGACGATGCCGCCGGGGAGGCGTTTGACAAATGCGCCAAAGTAATGGGACTCCCCTATCCCGGTGGTCCGCATATAGACAGACTGGCCGCCGAAGGAAATGCGGACGCGTTTAAGTTTGCCAGGCCACATATTCCGGAACTTGACTATTCCTTCAGCGGACTGAAGACGTCCTTTCTCTATACTGTACGTGACAACCTAAAGGCAGACTCAGGTTTCATAGAGAAAAGAAAAGCTGATCTGGCAGCCTCATTGCAGAAGACCATCATAGATATTCTTCTCGATAAACTCGCCAAAGCGGTAGAGAAGACCGGAGTGAAAGCCGTCGCTATCGGCGGAGGTGTTTCCGCCAATTCCGGAGTCAGGGGAGCGATAGAGAATTTCTGCCGCCGCAAAGGTATTAAAGCATGGATCCCGAAGCGCAGCTTTACCACAGACAATGCCGCTATGGTCGCCATAGCAGGATATTTCAAATATCTCGAAGGAGAGTTCTGCCCTCTGGACCTGCCTCCCTATTCTAAAGTTGAAGTATAAAACCGGACATTGGAAGATTATGAATGAAGTCCCCAATATAGAGAAACGCCACATAGTGGTCTATGGATATACCCACGACGAACTGACCGGGATCCTGAAACATTTTGAAAGCCATCTTCCGGAATATATCAAGGTGGCGATCGAGTCAGGACTCCTTGTCTCGAAAATCACATTAATCGGGCAGCATGGAGGCGTAGCTATCCTGAGCTTCCAGATGAACCGTCTGCATCAGAGCCTTCGTGACATCTTCAACAAAGACGTGATCGCCGATGAAGATAAGACACTCGCGGAGGTTCTCGGTGATCTGCTTAAAGAAAGGGAACTCACTGTGGCCTGCGCCGAGAGCTGCACCGGCGGCAATATCGCCCATAGGATCACCCAGCAGCCGGGAAGCAGTGAGTATTTTCTCGGCAGTATCGTCAGCTATGCCAATGATGTCAAGACAAACATTTTAGGTGTGCCTCAGAAATTCATCGACCAGAAAGGTGCGGTGAGCCGTGAGGTGGTGGAAGCCATGTCCGAGGGAGCGGCAAGACTAATGAGAAGCGACTGCGCGATATCGACATCCGGAATCGCGGGCCCCGGCGGCGGCACAAAATACAAACCCGTCGGTACTGTCTGGATAGGGGCAAAATACGGCAGTAAGCTCGTCAGCGAATGCCGTCATTTCAAGGGTAACCGAAACGATGTCATTGAGCAGGCCACCGCCCATGGAATGGTAATGCTCATCAATCTGCTTCGTGACACTTATGAAGAAGAGGACGACCTCGCTGACGAATAGATTCAACTTTGACATAGCTCCTTTAGCAATATGGAGTTAGCCCTGTCTATCACAGATGAGTCCAGACTTGCCAGATATACCTTTGTAGTCAGTTCGGAGTCATGACCCATCCCCTCGCTGATGACACTTGTCGGTATCCCCTTCGCTCTGGCGGCCGATGCCCAGCTGTGACGCGCCACATACATAGTAAGCGGTATAGATAACTCCAGACTCTCAGCTATGGATTTCAACTGACGGTTGATGACATAACCGGCGTTTCTATATGCATAAATCGCTATAGAATGCGGATTTCTGATTATCGGAAGGAGATAGTCGCCATGATGTGTGGGATATTTGTCCACAATCGCCTGCATGTCCCTTGTCCATTGAACCACAAGTTTCTGACCGGTCTTCCTCCTTCGATATGTGATATAACCGTTTCTCAGATCGTTTTTCTTTAGGAATGCCATATCTATCAGACTCATGCCTCTAAGCATGAAGCTCAGGATAAACATATCACGCGCATATTCCAATTCCGGCTTGAACGACAGATCCATATTCTTAATCTTTTTTATTATTTTCATCGGCAAAGCCCTTTTGACTGTTTTCTCGACTCCAGTATATACTTTCCTGAACGGATCCCTATTTTCAACCAGACCATCTTCCAATGCCCGGTTGTAGACAGCCCTGAGGATGCGGATGTAGAAAGAAATTGTATTTGGGGAGATGCCACGCTGCCGTAGCCATGATTCATATGATTCCATAAGCTCTCTGCTAAGACATTCAAGCATTACGTCCTCCCCTTCTCTAAATCGTCTGAAACTGTTGAGCGATGCCCGGTATGTTTCTGCCGTACGGATCCTTCCATTATTTTTTAGCTTTGTAATCAGACCCTCCATAAATCTGAAAATTGAATTTTCCTCGATCATCTTTTCATATTCCTCCACAACGTCGTCGGCAGTATATTCCAGTCGGGTCTTTTCAAGTTTATGAACAATTCTTCCGAATCGATCCATGTCAATCCTGATACGTTCTCTGACAGACAGAAGATAAGCAAGTCTGGCCCCGTCGCCGTGGCATGTGACTGTCGCCTTATGATAGTTCCATTCAGAACTGAATATTTTATATTCAGTCGTAATCTGTCTGGGTTTCCTGTCATGGATCACCTGATAATAGATTGTACCCTCTTTGCCGGAGGCTGTGGATGGTCTGAACTTTACTTTTATAGTTGCCATTTCCAATGAGTTTACATTCTTATTTATTTTCCTTAGCTACTTAAATATAAGCAGATGCAAAGATAAAAATTTTTTTTATTGGTGTCGGACAATCTGTATTATTTATTGATTTTTCATGTGGTGTGTATGAAGGTTCTTCAACTTTGATAAGATAAATAGCTAAAATAAGATAAGCAACTAAGAAACTAAATTTAAATTTTAAAATTTATTCCATAAAAATTTGCATGAGTCAGTAAATTTTAGTAACTTTGCATCCGATTTGTGGCACATCCTTAAAAACCGGGCACCATGATGCAATGTCCGGCGATATGAGACTGTGATGGCCGCCTCAATCCGAAAGTTAAATTTTTATAGAAGTAAAAAACAAACCTCAGTCATGTCAAAGACTTGTCAGATTACAGGCAAAAAAGCGTCGGTCGGCAACAACGTTTCCCACTCGAAGCGCCGCACCAAACGCAGATTCAATGTGAACCTGCACACCAAGAAGTTCTATTGGGTAGAACAGGACATGTGGATTGAGCTCCGCGTCAGCGCCCGTGCTCTCCGCACTATCAACAAGATCGGTCTTAATGCCGCACTTAAGCGCGCTGAAGCCGAAGGAAATCTTGATTTCAAGAACATTCAGATTCTCTCACTCTAAAAGCATTCAATAATTATGGCAAAGAAAGCTAAAGGCAATCGTGTGCAGGTGATTCTTGAATGCACCGAGCACAAGGCAAGCGGTATGCCCGGTATGAGCCGTTACATCACTACCAAAAACCGCAAGAATACTCCGGGTCGTATGGAACTTAAGAAATACAACCCCATCCTGAAGAAAATGACCATCCACAAAGAAATCAAATAAGCACTCTGACCCATGGCAAAGAAAACCGTCGCGTCGCTTCAGAAGGGTGAAGGACGTACTTACTCCAAAGTCATCAAAATGGAGAAATCCCCCAAGACAGGCGCTTATGTCTTCAAAGAAGAGATGGTGCCCAACGATGCAGTTCAGGCTGCTCTTAAGTAAGACTACAGTTAGTCACGATACTATTATATCCGGATGGAGCTCTTTTCAGAGCTCCATCCGTTTTTTTTAACCACCCCTCTCCAATTTTATCATTCTTTTATTGCTTTCAATGCTTTTTTTTGCTATTTTTGTATTTGAATTCGATAGATAAAGTATAAAAAAATGAATAAATACGGATACCTCAGAGTGGCAGCCGCCTATCCGGAAGTGGCTCTTGCTGATCCGGGCGTCAATTCAGTGCGGATATCTGATATGATCATGAGCCTCTCAAAAAAGGGAGCACGGCTTATTGTCTTTCCAGAACTATGCCTGACCGGATATACATGTGCGGACCTGTTCAATCAACCGACACTCCTGAATGCCGCTATGCGACAGCTGGGTTTCCTGCAACAGGTGACCAAGGAATCTCACGTGACAGCTGTAGTGGGTCTGCCGGTAAGATATAGAGGACGCCTGTATAATTGTGCGGCAGTAATACAATACGGAGAGATCCTCGGAATTGTACCTAAATGCTACCTTCCCAATTACGATGAATTCTATGAGAAGAGATGGTTTTCTTCCGGACTTGAACTAAATCTGCCGGAAGGAAAGGAATATAATATCATAGACATAGACAACCATGCTATTCCATTCGGAATAAATCTTCTATTCCGGATAGAAAATGCGAAATTCGGTGTTGAGATATGTGAGGATATGTGGGTGCCGAATCCGCCAAGCACAGCTATGAGCGTGGCCGGTGCCGATATTATCGCCAATCTCAGCGCGACCAATGAAGTAATCGATAAGCATGCATTCCTTATTTCCCTCATCAAAGAACGCTCTTCAAGATGTAAATGCGGATATGTATACGCATCCGCGGGGTCAGGCGAATCCAGCACGGATCTTGTATTCTCAGGAAATGCTATAATTGCGGAAGACGGTCAGATCCTCAGGAAATCGAATCGATTCAAGCGAAACGAGGGATACTGCATCGCGGATATAGATGTGGAGAAACTTCGGAATACCAGACAAAGACAATCAAGTTTCGGACAGAACGATATTGTTCTTCCTACTTTCGGAACTGAGGATTTCGCTGTCACTCAAGCAGAGCCGGCAGACCTTATACGAGACATCAATCCTTACCCATTTCTGTCAGCTGATAAAGTAAGGTTTGAGGAGCAATGCGAGGAGATCATCTCAATTCAGGCATGGGGACTCGAACAGAGACTTATATCCACCAATTGCCATTGTCTTGTGGTAGGTGTATCCGGCGGTCTTGACTCCACACTCGCCCTGCTCGTTGCTGTAAGAGCGTTTGATGATCTCGGATATGACAGAAAAGGTATCATCGGGGTTACAATGCCCGGATTCGGAACATCAGACAGAACCCATTCAAACGCAGTCGAGCTGATGAAGCAGATGGGTATCACTCACATCGAAATCAATATTTCCGAGGCTGTAAAACTTCATTTCAAGGATATCGGTCACGACATTGATATCCATGACGCAACCTACGAGAACTCTCAGGCACGCGAAAGAACACAGATTCTTATGGACCTTGCCAATAAATACGGAGGAATGGTGCTCGGTACGGGAGATCTCTCGGAGCTTGCCCTCGGCTGGTGCACATACAATGGCGACCATATGTCGATGTACAGTGTCAATGCCTCGGTTCCCAAGACATTGATACGTCCGCTCGTAAGAAGCATAGCCCAGGATTATGACGAACATACGCGCCGGATTCTGGAAGATATAGTCAGCACTCCGATCAGTCCGGAACTCGTGCCGACCGACAATGACGGCAATATAGCGCAAAAAACAGAAGATCTTGTCGGACCTTATGACCTGCACGATTTCTTCATCTATCACTTCATAAAGGAAGGATTTTCTCCTGCTAAGATTTTCGCTTTGGCTTGCAAGGCGTTCGCAGACGGTCCGTACAAGGATGACCGTCCTACTTTCAGCAGGGAGACAATAAAGAAATGGCTTATTGTATTCCTGAGAAGATTCTTCAATCAGCAGTTCAAGCGTTCATGTCTGCCGGATGGTCCGAAAGTCGGCCCCATTTCTTTCTCACCCAGAGGCGACTGGAGGATGCCGTCTGATGCTGTAGCCAGACTGTGGATTTCAGAAGCGGAAGCAATTCAGGCATAAGAATATGGAGGAAATCAATCTACACGAACAGCGGTCTTTTCAGTTAAGTTATGACGAGGCCGATCTGAAAGAAGCCGTCCGTATAATGAAAGAAGGAGGCATCATACTATATCCCACCGACACAGTATGGGGTATTGGATGCGACGCGCGCAATGAGGAAGCCGTCAAAAAAATTTACAGCCTCAAACAAAGAGCAGACTCCAAGTCAATGCTCGTTCTTGTCGGATCCGAAGGAATGCTACAGCGGACGGTAGAAAAAGTTCCGGAAATCGCATGGCAGCTTATTGAAGTCGCTGTCAATCCCATGACCATAATCTATGACCATCCTGTAGGGGTTGCTGAAAACCTTAAGGCAGAGGATGGAAGTCTCGGCATCAGAATCACTTCTGAAAAATTCAGCCGTAAACTATGCGAGCGTCTCAAAGGGCCTATAGTATCGACCTCGGCTAATATAAGCGGGAAACCTACCCCTTCTACTTTTGCCGAGATCTCAGCCCAGATAAAAAACGGCGTAGACTATGTATGTAAATATCGTCAGAAGGAGAAGGCTTCCGCCAGACCAAGCAATATAATCAAGGTCACAAGGGAAAATATAGTCAAGGTTATCAGATGATAGGGAAAATGGCATCTGTAAAGATGGAGCGTGCTAAGCTCGTGTTGACGGACTGGACCACCGCCAACGTATCCTTCATGCTCTTCAATCTTTTACGATACCTCGAATCCTCTTCGGCTGGAAGCTCGCTTGATTCGGCGGTAAATTACCTGCTGCAACCAAAAATCTGCATTGAGCAGGCGATCGTCCCCTTTTTAATGCTTGTCATTTACTGGCTTTCCGGATTCTACAACAATCCTTTTGGAAAATCTCGGATCAATGAGCTGATGAACACCGCTGTCATCTCGGCCATAAGCACTATACTTCTTCATCTTGCGTTGCTTACCAATGACCAGATGAACGACATTGCCTACAACCTGATGCAGATATTGATTATCTATGCAATTTTCTTCACCCTGACATTCACCGGAAGACTGATTGTAATCAATAATCAGATAAGGCATTTCAAGAAGCGTGACTGGAAGTATACAGCCGTAATAGTCGGCAATTCTGCCAGAGCTCATTCCCTGGCAGCGAAAATGAAAGAGAGTAAAGCCGTAATAGGTTTTTCAATAGAAGGTTTTTTCCGTATCCCCGGTGAAAAAGATTTCTCTTCCCAAGGCATGGAAATGGAAAGGATTTCCGATTTCTGTATCGAACGAAATATCGATCAGATCATTCTCGCTCCGGAAAATTCCAATGAAGAGCAGATTCTGACACTTGTATACAATCTGTTTCCGATCGGAAAGCCCATCAAGCTTTCGCCGGACACCATCAATTTCATGACTTCATCCATATCGCTTAAGGATATTTATGGATTTCCACTGGTTGACCTTACGCATTCCAGCATGTCGGAATCAGAAAAAAACATCAAACGCTCATTTGATGTGATAATGAGTTTCCTGATGCTTGTCATTCTGAGCCCGGTCTTTATTTTTCTTGCAATATGGGTAAAGAAAGATTCCCACGGACCAGTATTCTACCGTCAGGAACGAATAGGACTGAAAGAACGACCTTTCCGGATCATTAAATTCAGGACCATGTATACGGATGCGGAAGCAAGCGGCCCCCAGCTGAGCAGTGATGACGATCCAAGAGTGACTAAATCCGGACGCATCATGAGAAAATACAGGCTCGATGAGCTTCCGCAGTTCTGGAATGTACTTATCGGAGAGATGAGCATTGTAGGGCCCAGGCCCGAACGGGAATACTACATAAATAAGATAATTGAGCTTGCTCCCTATTATACCATGCTCTATCAGGCACGTCCGGGTATTACGTCATGGGGAATGGTGAAATACGGCTATGCTTCAAAAGTAGAAGAAATGGTGGAGCGTTCAAAATTCGATCTGCTTTATATCTCCAATATGTCGGTTCTCATGGATCTCAAGATCATGCTTTATACAGTCCTGACAATACTTGAAGGAAAGGGCAAATAAACAAAATAATCATCAACAATACAAATACACTTAAGTGGCTTATAAGGAGACACATAATAGATTTACTGAATGGTGGGCTGAAGTAGTGCAATGGCGCGAAAAGCACATTAAGGAGCGGAATTTCGTCATTATCCTCGCTCTTGTGGTGGGAGTTGTATGCGGTTTCGCAGCCCAGCTTCTCAAATATCTCATTCATACCATAGCACACCTTCTGACCCAGCATTTCAGCGCCACAACGGGCAACTGGCTCAACCTCGTATATCCCGTAGTCGGAATAATCATTGTAACACTGTTCATAAACTATGTAGTGAAAGACAATGTGAGTCATGGCGTGACCAAGGTGCTGTATGCAATCTCAAGGAGGAAGTCCCGTCTTAAGAAAAAACATTGCTACGCATCGCTGGTCGGTTCGGCTATAACAATAGGCTTCGGCGGATCGGTCGGAGCCGAGGGTCCTATTGTGTATACAGGCGCGGCTATCGGCTCAAATGTAGGACAGGCTTTCAGACTCTCTCCAAGGATTCTGATGCTTCTGGTGGGATGCGGAGCAGCCGCAGGCATCGCCGGAATCTTCCGGGCTCCGATCGCAGGTATGCTTTTCACTCTCGAGGTGCTCATGATAGATCTTACGGGTACCACTGTCATGCCTCTTCTCATCGCTTCCATTTCAGGCGCTACCGTCGCATATGTGCTTGAAGGATACGGGGCTGAGTTCTTCTTCTCCCAGAGTGAGCCGTTCCACACAAACCGCATTCCATGGACTATACTTCTCGGTATTCTCTGTGGATTTGTAAGTCTCTATTTCACCCGGGCTATGTTCATGATGGAAAAATGGTTCGGCACATTCAAGAGCAGATGGATGAAGATTTGTGTAGGAGGACTTTCTCTTGCAGGACTCATTTACGTCTTTCCTCCTCTTTACGGTGAAGGATACGACGCCATCAATACGCTCCTCGAAGGCAACACACAAGGGATTCTTGACGGCACGATATTTTACGGCGACAGAATAAATCCATGGTCGATCACGCTATTCGTGGCTTGTCTGATCCTTACGAAGGTATTCGCGACCACTGCCACAAACGCAGCCGGAGGAGTGGGAGGTACTTTCGCACCATCGCTTTTCGTCGGAGCCATGACAGGATTCCTTTTCGCATACGTATTTAATCTCATGGATTTCGGAATAGAACTGAGCCAGAAAAACTTCTCGCTGATGGGAATGGCCGGTGTGATGAGCGGAGTGATGCACGCTCCCCTTATGGCGATCTTCCTTACGGCGGAGATGACAGGTGGCTACAATCTGTTTCTTCCCCTTCTAATAGTATCCACACTATCATACATGACCATTCTCGCATTCGAGCCCTATAGTATCTACACCATGCGTCTGGCTGAGAAAGGTGACCTTATCACTCATGAGAAAGACCGGACCGTCCTTACACTCCTTAAGATCGACAATGTTATAGAGCGTGATTTCATTGAGGTACATCCGGAAATGAGCCTTAAGCAGATGGTGGAGGTGATTTCCCAATGCAACCGAAATCTATACCCTGTCACTGACTCCGAGGGAATGCTTAAGGGAATCGTGCTTCTTGACGATATACGGAATATCATGTTCCGTCCCGATCTTTACCGAAAGATGCATGTCAGCCGTTTCATGGCTATGCCTCCGGCAAGGATAGAAGTATCGGACAGCATGGACAAGGTCATGAATACATTTGACAAGACCGGGGCATGGAACCTTCCGGTCGTAGACAATGGCAAGTATGTCGGATTTGTTTCAAAATCAAAAATATTCAACTCCTACCGTCGTGTGCTTAAGCACTACTCCGATGACTGAGCCGGGATATCCGATAGCATCGTAGCTTGCGAAACTTAAATTATTTAAATCTTCAGAATGGAAAAGAAAGACCTTAAGATTGTATTTTTCGGTACTCCCGAATTCGCGGTAGAAAGCCTTGACGCTCTCATAAAAAATGATTTCAACGTAGTCGGCGTCGTGACAATGCCTGATAAGACAGCCGGCCGCGGACATAAACTGTATCAAAGTGATGTAAAACGGTATGCTGTCGCCCACGACCTTCCTCTCCTTCAACCGGAAAAGCTTAAAGCTGAAGGATTCATAAACGAACTTAAGGCGCTTGAGGCAGATCTTTTCATAGTCATCGCGTTCCGTATGCTTCCCAGAGAGGTCTGGCAGATGCCCCGTCTCGGAACATTCAATCTTCATGCTTCGCTTCTACCCAAGTACAGAGGTGCGGCTCCAATCAACAGAGCTGTGATGAACGGTGATACGGAAACCGGAGTCACCACCTTTTTCCTAAAGCATGAGATCGACACCGGCGATATGATAATGCAGAGAAAGATTGAGATTCGCCCTGAAGACAACGTAGGTGATGTACACGACAGGCTTATGCATCTTGGAGCCGAAATGGTTGTAGATACCGTATATTCTATTCTCGACGGATCTCTGACCACCACTCCGCAACCGGAAGGTGAATTCACCCCGGCTCCCAAGATTTTCAAGGAAGACTGCCGGATAAACTGGAACAAGAGCAGTCTTGAAGTTCACAATTTAATCCGCGGACTCAGTCCTTATCCTGCGGCGTGGACTATTGTCGAAGAAGAATCCGGAAGACCTCTTGAAAGCAAGATATTTGAAAGCAGACTGACCGACATGCCATGTTACGGTGTAGAATGCGGCACTTTGAAAAGAGAGGGGAAACAGCTCTTTGCAGCTTGCGCCGACAGATGGATAGAGATCTTATCCATTCAGCCGGCCGGAAAAAAAAGAATGGCAACCGAAGCATTTCTGCTTGGCTACCATCCGTTCCTTATGCGGTAATTCAGAGTCGGATGTTGGAAGCAATTGTCTCGATTGCTTCCAACTCTTCATCTGAAAATGACTTTGCCTCGACAGCTTTCAGGGAATCAGCCAGCTGACTTACGCTGCTGCATCCGACAATAACGGAGGTCACGCCCTGGTGAGAAAGAACCCATGACAGAGCCATCTGTGCCAGAGTCTGCCCCCTACGCAAAGCAATATCGTTGAGTGACGATACTTTGACCACAAGATCATCGTTTATCTGAGATGTCTTCAGAAACCGCTGCTGCATCGCTCTCGAGTCAGAAGGGATTCCATGAAGATACCGGTTGGTGAGGACTCCCTGTGCCAACGGCGAAAAAGCTATAAAACCGCTTCCGTTTTCCCTCACGCACTCAAGAGTGCCATCGGCAATCACCCTTCTGTCGATGAGATTTAGTCTATCCTGAAATATAAGACAGGGGACATCACGTGTCCTCAGATAATCGAAGGCAAAGCGGGCAGCATCCACAGGCCAACGGGATATACCGACATACAGGGCCTTACCCATCCTTACAATATCGACTAAAGCCTGCAGAGTCTCCTCAAGCGGAGTTTCCGGATCATATCGGTGGCTATAGAATACATCGAAATAATCAAGCTGGGTGCGACGGAGACTCTGATCGATTGAAGCCATGAGATATTTTCTTGATCCCCAGTTGCCATAAGGTCCGGGCCACATATCATAGCCGGCCTTTGATGCTACAAACATTTCATCGCGATATGGTCGGAAGGATTTGTCATATACGAAGCCAAACGTTTCCTCGGCCGTTCCGTAACCCGGACCATAATTATTCGCCAGATCAAACGACGTGATTCCATGATCAAATGCAAACCTCATTATCTCTTTGCTTCTATCAAGCGGTGAGGTCTCTCCGAAATTATGCCAGAATCCAAGTGACAGTTCCGGCAGAAGAATGCCGCTCCGACCGCTTCTCCTGTATTCCATCCCCTCGTCATAACGCCGGGGATAAGCTTTATAGATATCTTCAATCATAATCGGTTTCTTATAAATTAGCTTTTTTGCCACTGATGACCTGTTTTATTTTTTTGACGATCCCTCCCGGAAGCAAACGCATGAATCCATGACCTAATGTGAAGGCTAAACGTCTTGACTGATAACCGGCCGAATTGAATGAACTGTGAAAATATGTCATTAATGTCTCGAGCATACCGGACGCGTATTGCCCGCTTTCCATTACCGCAGCGTGATCTGCGGGGATCTCAGCAGTCTTCGTCACCACACCCACGATACGCCCGCTTTCAGTGATGGAAGCTTTCACTTCGGCATATCCTGAAAGTTCCTCCCCTACATCCACACATTCTTCCTTATTCCATATGATCAGCCGGCCCTCCCGGCAATCGATGTTGTATTGATGGAATCCGACATATGCCTCATGTTCCGCCTCGTTTGGCTTATGATTCAAATACAGCACTCCACCGACATGCAGACACATCAAAGCCTGCCATATCACCATAATTGGCCTTATACTGTGGTCAAGAGCATTCCGTATGTGCATCAGCGTAACGCTGTCGTTTTTGAAATGAAGCCTCAGAGTCTCACCCATTCCGAAGGCGATACGGGGATACGGCAAAGAATAGTCTTCGAGAATCCTGTTGTAATATGGCGCCAGAGGATCAAGATAAACCACATTATATTCTTTACCTCCGATAATATTGCTGAACATATAGCTTAGAGCGCATCCGACATCCACGATGACCGGATTATCATTCTTTACTCCTTTTATGAATGACGCAACATCGAAATGGTCAAGCTTACATTCCTTTCCGTATTGCGACCAACTCATAAGCGACTTTCTGGCTTTCGGGTTCCGATAATAGCTACGCCAGAAAGCAACTTCATAAGGAATTCCGGATATCCATCGGCGGCTCAATGCGAAATCGAACGACTGAGCCTGCTCTTTATTACGGAAGACCTTACCGTCAGCTGATGTCTGTAGGTTTTGAGTTTCTTTCATTCTGCAAATTTAATAAAATCCACCCGCATTTCAATCAAAATACATTAAATATCACATAAAAAATGAGTGATAAAGACAAACTCGCCCTTATTGCCTCATAAAGTAATCATAATGGAAAAGAAATTCGAGAAAAATTTCATCATCTCATTTTTTTTTTGTAATTTTGTAGACTCAAACACTTAAGACTCAGAACGCAGGCTTCACGCTGCAGTAACATCAGATATAAACTACAGGTAAGGTCATTTTGACAGATAGGTAATGTTAAAGAAGAGTACACTTGAACATATCATAAGCAATGACATGTCTGAAATGTGGAATGCGCTTCTACCGGAAGAAAAGCGTATTGTCACAGACAACTTCAACATATCCACATATAAGAAAAACCAGGTTATATATTCTGAAACCGAGAACCCCGAATACCTCTGGTGCCTTCTGAAAGGAAAAGTAAAGATGTATAAGGCTGGTATCGGCGACCGCGTTCAGATCCTTCGTCTTTATTCACCGGTACAGTATTTTGGGTATAGGGCATATTTCGCGAAAGAACCCTATGTATCATCTGTAGCAGCCGTAGAAGAGTCGGTCATAGGAAGGGTACCCATGCATATTGTGGAGAAGCTCATACGAGGCAATATCAATCTCGCTATGTTTTTCATCCATGAACTATCCCGCAATCTCGGAGGTTCAGACACCAAGATAGTAAATCTTACACAAAAGCATATAAGAGGAAGACTTGCCGATGCTCTCCTTCTTCTGCGCGACAACTACGGGCTTGAAGATGATGGTGCTACCTTACGTATATATATGAGCCGTGAAGATCTTGCGAGTCTCAGCAACATGACTACGGCTAACGCGATCAGGACTCTTGCAACATTTGTCACTGAAAAGTTAATCCTCGTAGACGGTCGTAAGATAAAGATCATCAACGAGGAGCAACTTCAGAAAATATCAAAAAACGGATAGCACCGCTACATATCATTCACCGTGCAACTGTCTTCTAAGTTCCATCCTGTCGACAGTTCCCTTACGGGTACGTGGCAGAGATGACACTATCATTACTTCCTTAGGAGACTTTACTCCAAGCTCAAGTATCTTCCTGTACTGACGCAGACGAACCTCAACAGAGGCCCGCAACAGGTCCTTGTCAATATTTTCCCCGGACGCCTCGACTACCATCACAACACGTTCGCCCCATTTTCTGTCCGGCACCGAGGAGAGACAGTAATCATAAGCAATGAAAGGCCCCAGACGGCTTTCAAGCTCTTCGGGACGGATCTTGATGCCTCCGCTTATTATGGTATGATCGGCACGCCCGAGAATCCGGAATTCCCGGGACCCGTATAATTCCGCGAGATCTGTAGTAGTAAGACTTTTTCCGTCAGGCATATTGACGATCAGGCATCCTTCCCTGTTAATATCTACCGTAATTCCTTCAAGTGTCCTGAATGGACCTTCCTCATCATCCACTTTTCTAAGCGCTATATGCGAGGCTGTCTCTGTCATCCCGTAACTCTCCCATACGTTATATCCTGACAAAATTATGCGCCGTCTCAAAAGGGAAGGAATAGAAGATCCTCCGACAAGGATATTCCGGATCCCGGACCATCTTTCGATGCTGTCAAGTATCCATTCCATCTGGGCAGGAACAACTGAAAGAAGATCTATACGCTCATCCTTTGCTATTGCGCCCAGGGGTCTTGACGACGGATGCTCGGAAGTGAGCTTACAACCGGCTTCATCAGACCTGACCGTCATCATCATTGATGCAATATACCTGAAATCAAGACAGGTATGAAGACGACTGGCCTCATCGATACGAAAAAAAACGTTCGTGCGTCCGGCACTTTCGCGCATGTATTCCTTGGAAAGCCGTATTTCTTTCGGCAATCCAGTCGATCCTGATGTATGACATTCCACATAATCCTTATTGTCATGCCATATTTTTTCAAATTCCTGTTGTGTCATTTCAATATCTCCATTCAAGTGATGAATATACCGAATCGTCAATCCTGACGGATGGGTCATACAGCAACCTGTCGGATTCAAGATAAAGAGGACTCTCAAGATTATTGGTGTACAATCCACCCGTACCAAGTCCCTGAGGAATGGATGTATTCAATGTCGCCGTCCATTGAGCAAGGGCATTCAGGCCAACGTTTGATTCCAAAGCAGACGTGACCCACCAGCCGATACCTCTATCTTCAGCAAGTCTAATCCACTCCTCCGCACCTGCGAAACCACCGCAAAGCGAAGGTTTCAGTATGATATAAGCCGGATTTACCTCGTCAAGCAAAGACTCCTTTGCATTTCGGCCATAGACACCTATCAGGGATTCATCAAGTGCTATCTTAAGGGGTGATACACTACAGAGAAATGCCATCAGCTCAGGGGCACCTGCAGGAATCGGCTGCTCTATGCTATGCACTCCTAAATCAGCAAGACGTTTCAGCCTTGGAAGCGCATTGTCCATCGAGAAGGCACCATTGGCGTCAACCCTGATCTGAAGACTGGAGTCTGAATACTTTCTCCTTAAATATTCAATCATCTCAATCTCTTTCTTCCAGTCTATCGCACCGATCTTGAGCTTGATGCAATGGAAACCCTGACTTACCTTATCGTCGATACGCCCTATCATCTCATCGAAATCTCCCATCCATACAAGACCGTTGATCTCGATACTTCCTGTACCTTCCGTAAAGCCTGACGGAAAGTATATGTGTCTGCAACCGCCGGCATAGTCCCGGAGAGCCTGTTCCAGGCCAAAGATTATACTGCTGTGGCGTGAAAGATCAGTCTCCTTGTCAAGAGCCATATTGGCAAGCAGCTCAATAAGCTTATAGCCATAGTTTCCGTCTGCTTCAGGAGAAAGTCCGGGAAACACTGAGCATTCCCCGATACCAAATTTAGAAGGATCCTTCTCGTCAAAGACCTTAATGAAAAAAGTCGGTTTCTCCGTGAGTATTCCACGGCTTGTGCCGGCAGGCTGACGGAATCTAAGGATATATGGAGCGTAGGCAAGTCTCATGGAAACATCGGGTATTGATCGAAATCAGGGTCACGCTTCTCCAGAAAGGCGTTCTTACCTTCCTGAGCCTCATCCATCATATAATACATCAGTGTCGCGTCGCCTGCAAACTCCATCATACCTCGCTGACCGTCAAGTTCGGCATTTAGAGCGCGTTTGATCATCCTGATCGCAAACGGCGAACGCTTCATTATTGTGCGGCACCAGTCAACGGTAGTCTCCTCAAGCTTATCAAACGGCACAACACAATTCACCATACCCATATCCAAAGCTTCCTGTGCTGTATATTGCTTGCAGAGAAACCATATCTCGCGGGCTTTCTTCTGCCCTACACAACGCGCAAGGTAAGAACTGCCGAATCCGGCATCAAAGCTACCAACTTTTGGTCCGGTCTGACCGAATCTCGCATTCTCGGATGCTATCGAGAGGTCACACAATACCTGAAGCACATTGCCGCCGCCTATTGAATAGCCGTTGACCATGGCTATCACCGGCTTCGGTATGCTCCTTATGGCGTGATGCATCTCAAGAACATTGAGCCTCGGAGTTCCATCATCATCTACATAACCGCCTATTCCCTTCACATTCTGGTCGCCTCCCGAGCAGAATGCCTTATCACCGGCTCCGGTCAGAACAACGACCCTTATATCACTTCTTTCCCTGCAGATCCGCATTGCATCAAGCATTTCGAAATTAGTCTTTGGCCTGAACGCGTTATAGACCTTCGGGCGATTGATAGTGATTTTAGCTATGCCTTCAAATTCTTCGAACAGAATATCCTCATATTCCTTTATTGTTTTCCAGTCAAACATTTTCGTGTATATTTTTTTCAGTAATTACTGTTATAGCGATTTTTTATTTTTTCTAAAATATCCGGTAAGTATCTCCGCGCTTTCTTTCGGAGGAGTGCTTACCACAAGCATCCGGGGAAATTCGGAGGGCTCAGAAAGCCACTCGACACCACCTTCAAGCTGCCGCATATCTTCCGCTTCCATCACCTCAATACCGTAGGCGGATGCAATATCTTTCAAGTCCGGCAGATTCCTGACGCAGAAATACCTCTCCAGCATATCTTCAGGCAGTCCGGATGTCGACTTGATAAATCTGAAGATACCGCCGCCGGAATTATTCATCACCACCATCCGCATATCATACGGCATATCACAAAGAGCCGATGCTCCTGAATCATAAAGCCACGAGATATCGCCTGATATTAATGTAGTCGCTCCCTTGTATGCCCAGGCGCCCCCTACGGCTGTAGATGTGCTTCCATCAATTCCGGAGACACCACGGTTGCAATACTCCGCATGGCATGTATGAGGCAGCAATTGCGAATATCTCACTACTGTTCCGTTCGAGACAAATAAATTGTCGATATTATAATGCGAGAATATGTAATCGAGTGCCTTAATGTCACTCCATGCCGCATTATCAATATATTTCCTGGACAAAGACATCGACTGTTTTCTCAGATCTGACCATCCGGCGGAATAATCCGACTTTATGCCCGGTCTAAGCTTACGGAGCACTCCGCACAGCTGTCTTAGAAAAGCGGCGGGTGCCACCTCTATCTTATGAGTGAGTGTCTTGAAGCAGTCACAGAAATAATTTGAGTGTCCGAGACTCCAATGGAAACGCGGAGGATAATCCCTCAGATACTGCTTAAGCATTCTCGACACGAGCGCCCCTCCCATAGATATCACAATGTCAGGCCGCATTCTTTGCTTTTCATCTTCGGTCATATCGCAAAGTACAGCATCGATAAGCGACGAAAATGGCTGAGGATCATGAAGATTAGCAAGAGTCTCCGCCATCACCACGACATTCGGGTAAGATGCGAAAACCCTTACGGCCCTGTCAAGTATATGGTCAGGTTCGCAAAATCCCGCCACGAACATGACTTTAGCTCCGGCCATATCATTTGCAAGATCTCTGATTATATCCTGAGGCAATGATTCTGACGGAGAAACGAGAGTTACCATCCTTTCATGAAGAGCTTCCGTGTCTGTCAGGCCGCCTAAGGGTTCCGAAAGCTGGACATTGATATGGACAGGTCCCGGCTTGCCTTCCACTGCTTTGATCATAGCCTCGTTGACAGTGCGGTTGACAGTCCATCTCACTTCTTCAGTATATTCTCCGGCACTCCCCTCAGGAATTGCCCGCACATCATAACTGCCCTTTACAATATGCCCGAGCACGCCAAACTGACGTATGGTCTGAGAGTCATCCTGATCTATCCATTCACGTGGCCGGTCAGCCGACACTACAATTAAAGGCACCCCTGAATAGTACGCTTCCGCTATTGCCGGCGCATAGTCGAGAACTGCCGTTCCGGAGGTGCATATCAGGGCTACAGGTCCCCTCTCCACCAATGCGCAGCCATAAGCCTGGAATGCAGCGCTACGCTCATCCACCACTACGCGCTTTGATATTTCATCACATGCCTCGACAGCCACAAGAAGCGGTGTATTGCGCGATCCGGGACTGCAATAGACTGTTCTGACTCCATGAGACTTAAGGAGTTCTATTATCTGTCGGCAATAGACATTGGATGTGTCAATCATGTCGTCATCCTACTATATAACAGGGAGCAACGCCATCACCGCCGCTCCCTTGATACTGTTGAAGATAAAGTATTTTCTGACAATCTATCAGATGGCGGACCTAACTATTCCTCTATTGGAATTCTCTACGAAATTCACTATCTCGTCGCGGAATTTAGAAGGAGCGCAGACCTCAAGGATCATCTTGATTGCATTTGTGACGTTAAGGTCGCTGAGATAGAGTATACGGTAAATTTCCTGAATCTGCTGTATTTCCTCCGGCTTGAAGCCTCTACGCTGGAGTCCGATAGAATTGAGGCCGACAAATGAGATTGGCTCACGTGCGGCCTTTATAAATGGAGGAATGTCTTTATTGACAAGGGCACCACCCTGAAGCATAACATTGCGTCCTATATGGCAAAACTGATGGATAAGGCTTCCACCGCCAATCACGGCACAGTCATCTACAATGACTTCACCGGCCATCTGGGCTGCATTGGATATAATGACATTATTACCTATCGTACAGTCGTGAGCTATATGCACATATGCCATCAGAAGACAGTTGGAACCGACGACAGTCTTTCCCTTGGAAGCTGTGCCACGATGGACTGTCACGCACTCGCGCAATACGGAGCCGTCACCGACATATGCGTAGGTCACCTCTCCACGAAACTTCAGGTCTTGCGGAATAGCAGCTACCGTAACTCCCGGAAAAATCTTGACTCCGTCGCCGATTCTTGCTCCCGGATAGATATTGACATTGCAGTCTATCTCACAGTTATCCCCTATCACCACATCCTCATGGATGGTAGTGAAGTTTCCAATCTTCACATTGCTGCCGATCTTGGCATCAGGGTGTATGCAATTCATCTGTGCCATATCATTACTTATTCTTTATGATTTGAGCCATGAACTCAGCTTCGCACACTATCTTCTCTCCTACGAATGCGTAGCCTTTCACCACGGCGCAGCCACGGCGGATCTCTGTCGCAAGCGAGACATTCAAAAGAAGAGTATTGCCGGGCACAACCTTCTGACGGAACTTCACATTGTCTATTTTCAGGAAATAGGTGGAATACTTTTCAGGTTCCTCCAGGAAGTTAAGGACAAGGACTCCGGCTGCCTGCGCCATCGCCTCGACCTGAAGCACTCCGGGCATAACAGGCTCTTCAGGGAAATGCCCCTGGAAGAAAGGCTCGTTGACAGTTACGTTCTTTACGGCAACGCAGTGCTTACGGTCTATTTCTATCACCTTATCTATAAGCAGGAACGGATAGCGGTGGGGAAGCAGTTTCTTAATTCCGTTTACGTCAATGAGCGGAGATATATTCGGATTATAGACCGGACTCTGGATCTCGGTATGCTTCACCTCCTTGCGAAGCATACGTGCGAACTTATTGTTGACCGTATGTCCGGGGCGTATAGCCACTACCCTTCCCTTCAGCGGACGTCCGATAAGCGCCAGATCGCCGATAACGTCGATAAGTTTATGACGTGCCGGCTCATTATCCCATTTCAGAGGCTTAGGATTGATATAGCCAAGTTTATCTACCGTCATACGGTCTACCTTGACAGCATCACATATTTCATTGATTTTTTCCTGAGCTACAGGCTGATCATAGATCACGATGCTGTTCTTGAGGTCTCCACCCTTGATAAGACCGTGCTGAAGGAGGGCCTCAATCTCGCGGACAAACACAAATGTGCGTGCGCTACCCACTTCCTGACGGAAATCTGCCAAATCATCCAAGACGGCAAATTGATTGGGAAGTACCGGCGAATTGTATTCCACCATGACCTCCACACTAAATCCTTCATCTGGATAAATGGTTATTGTAGCTCCGTTTTCATCCTTATACTGGATTTTCTCCTTAATGATATAGTAATCCTTATCCGCATTCAGCTCCTCAAGACCAACTTCCTCAATCTTATCTGTATATACAGTAGCGCTGCCGTCGAGAATCGGGAGTTCCGGTCCATCCACCTCTATAAGACAGTTATCAATGCCATAAGCATAAAGCGCAGCCATCGCATGCTCGATCGTGCTGACCCTGACATCACCCTTGCCGATGACTGTGCCACGGGTAGTGTCGACTACATTCTCCGCGAGCGCGTCTATGACAGGCTGTCCCTCAAGATCGATTCTCTTGAACTTCACTCCGAAATTAACAGGAGCGGGGTTGAAGACTGCCGTCAGCTCTCTTCCTGAATGAAGACCTTTTCCCTCTACCTTGATCGGGGCTTTTAAAGTTAGTTGATTCATATGTTATGCTCTTATTGTTTACTGTATGATGAAAATAAATTATATGAATATAAAATGATTCGATGAACCGGACCATATTATTTCTTACGGTTCAGTTCATCGAATAGTTCCTTGAGTCTACTTATATATACTGTATTTCTGGCAAACTGACGAATGTCCACCGCAGGGTATCCCATGAGTCTTTCGCCGTTGCCCACATTTCCGGGGATGCCTGATTGAGCTCCGAAATCATTGCCGTTGCCCACAGAGATATGTCCGGCAAATCCTACCTGGCCGCCCACGCGGTTGCTATCGCCGATCTTTGTGCTGCCTGCCACACCGGACTGAGCTGCAAAGACATTGTTCTTTCCGATCTCAACATTATGAGCCACCATTATCAGGTTGTCAAGCTTTGTGCCGCGACCGATCCGGGTGCATCCGAATGTGGCGCGGTCTACAGTGGTATTGGCACCGATCTCCACATCATCCTCGATTACGACAATACCCGTCTGTGGAAGCTTTTCATATTCTCCCGCAGGATTGGGAGCGAAGCCAAAACCATCTCCTCCTATGACGACTCCGCTATGCATAATGCAGCGGTTTCCAATTTTACATCCCGCATACACTTTCACACCAGCATATAAAATACATTTCTCACCGACTTCGACACCGTCTCCCAAATATGTCTGCGGATAAATCTGGGCGCCCTTGCCTATCACAGCGCCCTTACCTATATATGAGAACGCACCGATATATGCATCTTCGGGGATTACTACGCCTTCAGCTATAAAACAAGGATTTTCGATACCTGTCTTAGCTGGAATAGAAGCCTGAATAGCCCTCAGAAGCTCCGCAAGAGTGGCATATGGATCATCTACCCTTAAAAGTGTCACACCGTTAGGATTAGGATGATCGAAATCCTTGGATACCAAGACAGCCGACGCTTTGGTCGACTCAATGAAATGTGCGTATTTAGGATTCGCGATGAAAGTAAGCTGCCCCTCAGCTGCTTCCTCTATCTTCGCAAAGCCGGTCAAAGTAATAGCCGAGTCGCCGTCGACAACACCTTTAATTAATGAGGCTAACGCCCCTGTAGTCATTTCCATATAGGTTTCAGACGAGGAGAAGCTCTAATGAAAACATCAAAATAAAACCATATTTGCGGAAGGCTCCGCAAATATTTTGCAAATATCGTAAAAAAATCTGACATAACAATAAATTAAGGATAAAAAAATAAAGTTAACGTCTATTTATGTATTTTTTTCAATATTCTTAAGAATACTTTTCGCAATTTAAAAAATAATTGTTAATTTTGCACGTAATTGTGTACCCCTCCATAAATAAGGGAGAATACAAGCGAATATAACTGAAGTACAACTAACCAATAAATCAAAAACGCAATGGAAATTTCCCACATCGAACACATCGGCATCGCCGTTCCCAACCTGGCTGAAGCCATCAAGTACTATGAAGACGTGCTTGGACTTAAGTGCTACAAGCAGGAAGTGGTGGAAGATCAGAAAGTGACCACAGCCTTCTTCAAAGTTGGAGACACCAAGATAGAGCTCCTTGAGGCTACAAGCCCCGACAGCACTATTGCAAAATTCATCGAAAAGAACGGTGGCAAGGGCGGTATGCACCATATGGCATTCGCTGTCGAAAGCGGAGTTGCCGAAGCTCTTGCAGAGTGTGAGGAGAAGGGAATCCGCACTATCGACAAAGCACCCCGCAAAGGCGCAGACGGCCTGCAGATCGCTTTCCTTCATCCCAAATGCACCGAGGCAGTGCTGACAGAGCTCTGCGAAGATCCTTCCAAGAAATAAATAATTCAAGCATCTGAATAATGACCACTCAAGAACAAAAGATTCAAGAGCTCATCGACAAGCGTGCCACAGCACGTCTCGGCGGTGGCGAAAAGGCGATTGCCAAACAGCATGAACGCGGCAAATACACTGCGCGTGAAAGAATCGATCAGCTCCTCGACGAAGGCAGCTTCGAAGAACTGGATATGTTTGTAACCCACAGGAGCACCAACTTCGGCATGGAGAAGAAGCAGTACCTCGGCGATGGCGTCGTGACCGGTTTCGGCACGATAGAAGGTCGCCTCGTATATGTCTTCGCCCAGGACTTCACAGTGCTCGGCGGCTCTCTTTCAGAGACTATGGCCCAGAAGATCTGCAAGGTTATGGACCTTGCAATGAAGATGGGTGCCCCCGTCATCGGTCTTAACGATTCAGGCGGCGCACGAATCCAGGAAGGTATCAACGCGCTTGCAGGATATTCAGAGATTTTCCAGCGCAATATCCTCGCTTCAGGTGTAATTCCTCAGATCAGCGCCATTCTCGGACCTTGCGCCGGCGGTGCGGTCTACTCCCCTGCCCTTACCGACTTCACCATCATGGTGAAGGGAATGTCATATATGTTCCTTACCGGTCCGTCGGTGGTCAAGACCGTGACCGGCGAAGACGTGACTCAGGAACAGCTCGGCGGAGCTTCCGTGCATGCGTCAAAGTCAGGTGTGACCCATTTCGCATGCGAGGATGGAGAAGAAGCCCTTAAGCTTAT
>JAIEBK010000057.1:0-4327 GCA_029070945.1 Muribaculaceae bacterium | reverse complement strand
GGCTTCCTTCCCGGCACCGGTCAGGAATATAACGCAGTGATCCTCCACGGCGCAAAGCTTCTCTACGCTTACGGAGAGGCAACAGTACCCAAGGTTACCGTAACTCTTCGCAAAAGCTATGGCGGAAGCCATATCGTGATGAGCTGTAAGCAGCTCCGCGGCGACATGAACTACGCCTGGCCCACAGCCGAGATAGCCGTCATGGGTGCTGAAGGTGCTGTCGGCGTGCTCTACGCCAAGGAGGCTAAGGAACATGAGGATCCGGCGGCTTTCAAGAAGGAGAAAGAGGAAGAATACACAAAACTCTTTGCAAATCCTTACAATGCCGCTAAATACGGATACATCGATGACGTTATCGAGCCCCGCAACACTCGTTTCCGCATCATCCGTGCGCTCCAGATGCTTGCCACCAAGAAGCAGAGCAATCCGCCGAAAAAGCACGGCAATATACCTCTATAATACAAGGAACTATGCTTAAGAAATATATTGCATTAGGAATTCTCAGCCTGAGCCTGACATGCGGTTATGCCCAGACGGAACTCGGCCCGGACCAGATCGACGCTCCGGTAGAGTATGTCGAGCCGGCCGGACAGGAAGATGTTGTGGCCCTCGCGGTGCCCTCGGAAGAGACCAACACCGTAGAGGTGAGTGCCACGGCAAAAAGGATGCGTCAGCTTGAGAAAGCAAATAATCTCAAGGAAAACGATTCATTCGGCGGTTCACTTACAATCATATCCATGTGTATAGTGATCTTTGCCCTTATCCTTCTGAGTCTTCTTTTCCAGGGCTTCGGCAAAATATCTCAGGCTCTTCTTACCAAAAAGAAGCATGCGGCAGTCGAGAAGGCAGGAAAGACCATCGATCAGGCTCATCCGGAGCTCGCAAGCGGCGAGACAATCGCTGCTATTGGCATGGCTCTTGCCGAATATTTCGGACAGGGACATGACATAGAGCATACTCTTCTGACCATCCATCAGATCAAGAAGTCTTATTCTCCATGGAACTCCAAGATCTACAATCTACGCGCTAAGCCTGAACTTCATCGCAACATCCGTAAATAATCAAAAACAATGAAAGAATATAAATATACAATCAACGGCATCAAATTCAACGTTGAGGTTGGCGATGTCGATGGCAATCAGGTCGAAGTGATAGTCAACGGCAGCCACTATCATGTAGAACTTGAAAAGGACACAAAGTCACCCGTTAAGGTCAATAAGGCGGCTGCGGCTCCTACTACCGCTGCCGGAGAGAAGGTCATTTCAAAACCTGCTGCAACAAGCGGAGCGGCCGGAGCAGTAAAGGCTCCGCTGCCAGGCACTATCATGAGCTTCAAGGTAAAGGAAGGCGACTCTGTAAAGCCCGGCGACACAGTATGTGTGCTTGAGGCCATGAAGATGGAAAATGATGTCAAGACTACAGCCGGCGGTACTGTCCAGAAAATCCTCGTCAATGTCGGCGATGCAGTGCTGGAAGGCAACGACATTATGATAATCGGTTAATTCCCATAATCAGAAAAGCAATTACGATATGATACTTGCACAGACATTCTGGGAATTCCTTTCCGAAAACATCACCACCTTCTGGAACTTCACGGGCTTCGCCAACTGCCAGTATGAAAACCTCATCATGCTTGCGGTAGGATGCTTCTTCGTATGGCTTGCCATCAAGAAGAACTTCGAACCCCTTCTGCTCGTTCCGATCGGCTTCGGTATGCTTATCGGCAACATTCCCTTCCAGCCTGGCATGGAGATCGGTATATATGAACCCGGTTCCGTGCTCAACATCCTCTACAACGGTGTAGAGAAAGGATGGTATCCCCCGCTGATTTTCCTCGGTATCGGCGCCATGACCGACTTCTCGGCTCTTCTCGCCAACCCTAAACTGATGATCATCGGCGCTTGCGCCCAGTTCGGTATCTTCGGAGCCTATATGCTCGCCCTTCTGATCGGCATGGATCCACTCTCGGCTGGCTGCGTCGCGATCATCGGCGGAGCCGACGGCCCGACAGCAATCTTCACCACCTCCAAGCTAAATCCTGCGCTTCTGGGAGCGGTGGCGGTATCCGCCTACTCCTATATGGCGCTTATTCCGCTTATCCAGCCACCGTTGATGCGACTGTTCACAACTGATAAGGAGCGTAAGATCAAGATGAAACCGGCCCGTGTCGTTTCACAGGACGAGAAAATCATCTTCCCGATCGTTGGCCTTATTATGACATGTTTCATCGTTCCATCTGGTATACCCTTGCTCGGTATGCTCTTCTTCGGCAACCTTCTTCGTGAGAGCGGCGTGACTACCCGTCTGGCTAAGACTGCAAGCAACGCCATGACAGATATCGTGACTATCCTTCTTGGTCTTACAGTAGGAGCCTCGACTCAGGCCGACCTCTTCCTGACAAAGGAGACGCTCTTTATCTTCGCACTCGGATTTATCGCATTCATCATCGCATCATCCACAGGTGTGCTTTCCGTAAAGCTTTTCAATGTCTTCCTGCCGGCAGGTAAGAAGATCAACCCGCTTATCGGAAACGCAGGCGTATCAGCCGTGCCTATGGCCGCCCGTATCTCAAACAATCTCGGTCTTGAATACGATCCGACCAACTATCTGCTTATGCACGCCATGGGTCCGAACGTAGCCGGCGTTATCGGTAGTGCTGTAGCTGCAGGTGTGCTTCTGGCATTCCTCGGTTAATCAGATCTTAAGATTAAACATTTTTAACATAAACGGTGTTACCCTAAAAGTAACACCGTTTTATTATTTCATTCAACATTGGCATTCATACCCTATGAAAAAATTGATTCCTGTCATGTCGTTAAGCCTGTTGTTGCTTACAGGATGCAGTATTGCGAAAAATATCGATATGGCCCGTCTTGCCCAGGGAGGAGCGAAGATCGCACAGTCGATGACTGTCTCAAACGACCAGATTCAGCAGTATGTAAAAAGCTATATAGCTCAGTCTGACGCACAGAATAAAGTCTGCGGCGCCAATGACCCGTATACAAAGCGTCTTGCCGCTATTGTCAGCGGAATCACGAATGTCGAAGGGACTCCGCTGAACTTTAAGGTCTATAAGACAAACGACATAAATGCCTTCGCCTGTGCTGACGGATCTATACGCGTCTATAGTGGCCTTATGGACGTGATGAGTGATGATGAGGTCTTAGGAGTCATCGGGCATGAGATAGGACATGTTGCACATCAGGATACAAAAAACGCTTTCAAGAACGCCCTGCAGACAGCTGCCCTGATGGACGTGATAGCTTCTACCGGGAGCACAGCGGCCGCATTGACTGATTCGCAATTCGGAGCTCTGGCTCAGAATCTGGCTTCCGCAAAATACTCCAAAAGCCAGGAAAACAATGCTGACGATTACGGTTATACCTTTTTAAAGAAAAACGGAAAGAATCCCGCAGCAATGGTGAAGGCGTTTCAGAAACTTAAACAGATGGAGGATGCCTCAGGAAGCACAATGTCGACAGGAATGGCTCAGCTCTTCTCAACACATCCGGATATCAACAAGCGCATCGCAAGAATGCAGGCCAAGTGTAAGGAAGACGGTTATAAATATTGATTTTTAACATTTCTATTATATTAAGGATCAAGATATTGAAAAAATATGCCTCATTCGGGGCGTATTTTTTTATATAAGTGTTGGAAATAATAGATAAAAGTATTAAATTCGCAGTCAAAATAACAAAATTAACATGGTATATAGATTTAAACTTGTAAGTGATGAGGCCTCAAACTTCGCACGTGAGATAGAGATAGATTCGGATTCCTCTTTTCTTCAGCTACGCAATGCGATTCTGGATAGCGTTGACTATTCAAAAGATGACATGGATTCCTTCTTCCTTTGCGATGATGACTGGCAGCGTCAGGAGGAAATAACGCTTGAAGACATGGGCAGCAGTTCAGACTGCGACATATGGCTTATGGAAGACACTCCTGTAGGAGAGCTTGTTGAGGATGAAGGGCAGAAACTCGTCTTTGTGTTCGACTACCTGACAGAACGCTCCTTCTTTATGGAACTCAAGGAGATCATTCCCGGACGTTCGCTGTCTGAGCCAGTATGCACTATGAAGAAAGGCAAGGCACCCGTGCAGAAAGTGGATATGGATGAGTTTGACGCTCAGATCGACGCTGTCGCAATGAAGCAGGCGGCGGATGTGCTCGACGAGGATTTCTACAGCGGAGAAGGGGGATACAATCCGGAAGACCTTGATGGCCTCGTAGACGATTATAACTTCAACTGATCTCATATTGAGATACAATTCCCTATTTAATTGTTTCATATATGTAATTACCGCTCCTGCATCGATGCAGG
>JAIEBK010000056.1:6089-7487 GCA_029070945.1 Muribaculaceae bacterium | reverse complement strand
TTAGTCTTCGTCGGGGACATAGGTGGCATCGCGCATGTCGCGGTATTCCTCCCAGTCCGGGTCTTCGGCGGCTTCGAACTTGAGCGGGAGTTCAGGGAGCGTGGCGAGGGCACGGTTGAACACCTTGCCGAAAATGTTGAGGCTATGGGTGTAGAAAATCCAGTCGCGCCGGGCGGCCCCGGTGTAGATGCCGGTCATGACGGCGCATCTGTCTTTTCCGAACTCGTCGAGCAGCGCGTCGGTGGCCTGTTCCATGAGTTCGGCGTCAGCGTCGGAGGGCATGCCGTCGGGTTTAGGAGCATAGTCCCAGCTGACAGTCACCCTGACGGGGAATTTGCCGGGTTTCTGCCATTTATCTATGTCGTCGCGTCCGGTGATGATGATGGTTTGTCCGTCTTCACTTTCCGCGGGATAGCTCCACCATTTTTCAGTTTTCGTCGTTGTCATCGTTTTCGTTGTTTTCTTCGTTCTCGCGCTTCTCGTAGGCGTCTACGATGCGCTGCACGAGCGGATGGCGCACGATATCCTTCTTCTCGTATTCGATTATGCCGATACCCTTTACTCCGCGCAGTATGCGTAGAGCCTGAATGAGGCCGCTCTGAACGGTGCGGGGAAGGTCGATCTGTGTAGTGTCGCCCGTGACGATCATCTTGGCGTTGTGGCCGAGACGTGTCAGGAACATCTTCATCTGGTGTCTTGTGGTGTTCTGTGCTTCATCGAGAATGATGATGGCGTCGTTGAGCGTGCGTCCGCGCATGAAGGCGAGGGGAGCGATCTGTATGGTGTCGGTCTCCATATATTCCTTGAGCTTCACCTGTGGTATCATGTCCTCGAGCGCATCGTAGAGCGGACGGAGATATGGATCGATCTTGTCCTTCATGTCACCGGGTAGGAATCCGAGTTTTTCTCCCGCTTCCACAGCCGGTCGTGACAGCAGTATGCGGCGACACTGTCGGTTTTTAAGCGCGGCCACCGCGAGTGCGATCGCGATGTATGTCTTTCCCGTACCGGCCGGGCCGAGCGCGAATGTGAGGTCGTTTTCTGCAAATGACTTCACCATCTTCGCCTGATTGGCGTTGCGCGGCGATATAGGCCTGCCGTTCTGTCCGAAGATGATCACGCCTTCCGCATCGATGGCCTTGGGTGCGTCGCCTTTTATGATGTCGATTATGACGTCTTCCGTCAGTTTGTTGTATTTCACCGCGTAATCCTCGATCTCATGTATCTTCTGCTCGAAGTCGAGGGTCTCGGATTCTTCGCCTATGACTTTAATCACGTTGCCGCGCGCGGCGATGCGCAGCTTCGGGAAGAGGTTGCGGATAAGGTTTATATTGTTGTTGTTGACCCCGTAGAATGTGTGGGGGTCGATCTGCGATATTATTACTGTTCTTTCGTTCA
>JAIEBK010000056.1:3998-5989 GCA_029070945.1 Muribaculaceae bacterium | reverse complement strand
ATTTAGCCTACTGAGCCTTCGAGGGTGATCTGCAGGAGCTTCTGGGCCTCGACGGCAAACTCCATGGGGAGTTTGTTCATTACTTCCTTGGCGTACCCGTTGACTATCAGCGCGACGGCCTCCTCCATCGGGATGCCGCGCTGCTGGCAGTAGAAGAGCTGCGCCTCGTTGATCTTGGAGGTCGTGGCCTCATGCTCCACAGTTGATGCGTTGTTGGCCACGTCTATATATGGGAATGTGTGTGCTCCGCATTTGTCGCCGAGGAGCAGGGAATCACACTGTGTGAAGTTTCGGCATCCTGTCGCTTTCGCCGCCACCTTCACTCCGCCCCTGTAGCTGTTTTGCGAGAGACCGGCGGATATACCCTTGCTTACGATGGTGGATCTGGAGTTCTTGCCGAGATGTATCATCTTTGTGCCGGTGTCGGCCTGCTGATGGTTGTTGGTCACGGCTACGGAATAGAACTCCCCGATGCTTTCGTCGCCTTTGAGGATACACGAAGGGTATTTCCATGTGATGGCCGATCCTGTCTCCACCTGTGTCCAGCTCACCTTTGAGCGGTGGCCACGGCAGAGAGCCCGCTTTGTGACGAAGTTGTAGATACCGCCCTTGCCGTCCTTGTCTCCGGCATACCAGTTCTGTACGGTGGAATACTTCACTTCCGCCCTTTCCTCCACGATGATCTCCACTATGGCGGCGTGAAGCTGGTTTTCGTCGCGCATTGGAGCCGTACATCCCTCGAGATAGGATACATATGCGTCATCGTCGGCCACTATCAGCGTACGCTCGAACTGCCCCGTTCCGGCGGCGTTGATGCGGAAATATGTAGAGAGCTCCATGGGGCATCGCACACCTTTCGGGATGTAGACGAATGAGCCGTCGGAGAAGACGGCCGAGTTGAGGGCCGCAAAGAAGTTGTCGCGGTAGCTGACTACGCTTCCGAGGTATTTACGCACGAGGTCGGGATAATCCTTCACGGCTTCGGAGAAAGAGCAGAATATGACGCCGAGCTCGGCGAGTTTCTCGCGGTGAGTGGTCTTGACGCTTACGGAGTCCATCACGGCATCGACGGCCACGCCTGCGAGGTGCTTCTGCTCCTCAAGCGATATGCCGAGCTTGTTGAAGGTGTCGATGAGTTCCGGATCCACTTCATCGAGGCTCTTCTTGAGTTCCTTCTTTTTGGGCGCGGCGTAATAGCTGATGGCCTGGTAGTCTATTTCTGGTATGTCAAGGTGGGCCCATGTCGGCATCCTGAGGGTCAGCCAGTGCCGGTAGGCCTTAAGCCGGAAATCAAGGAGCCAGTCGGGTTCTCCTTTCTTTTCCGAAATGTATCTGATCACGTCTTCTGAAAGACCGGGGGGCACGATGTCGGTGTCGATATCGGTCGTGAAGCCGTATTTATATTCACTGTTGGTGGTCTCGTCCAAGACCTTCGCGCTATTGTTTTCCATCGTCTTTTCGATATTATCTCCAATCCTCCACAAAGATACAACAAAAAACTCGCCAAAACAATTTAAAACGGTTAAAAATCTTTTCATCGATTTATCAGAATAAGGGGAGGAGAGAAATATGAGACAGTAATTTTGCAGGCGTAAACGACAAAACACGCAAAGAAAAATGGAAGAAAAAGAAGACATCATCTACGACATCGAGGGCATCGGTCCCCACACTCCGCAGACCGAGGACGCTGAGGCTCCGGGAGCACTGGAAGAGCCCGGGAGTTCAGATAATTCGGAAATTCCGGACAGCCCGGAGGAATCAGAGGGTTCCGGAAACTCCGAAGGTTTGGAGGTTTCGGCTGATGACGACGGCAGCGATAGCCCCGCTATGGAGGAGATCAGGCGTATGGCCGGTGAGATGGGTGCCGATACGCTGCTTGAGATCATCAGAGACAACCGCAACGCCGCCATACGCCAGATCATCAGCGAAGTTGAGGCATCCCGGCCGAAAGATCTGCCCTCGGGGGTATCCGGACGTCAGAAATGCAGCTC
>JAIEBK010000056.1:2433-3898 GCA_029070945.1 Muribaculaceae bacterium | reverse complement strand
AAATTATGAACCAAAGTATCGTACCCGGACAGCCGGCCACCGTGACCGCGCTTGCCAATGCCACCGGCGGCCTTGATGCCGGAAACTTTGTGGAACCCGATATCGATCAGCAGCTTTTCTGCTTCAACAGCGATGACACTCCGCTGATGAACCTCATGTTGCGCGCCAAACGCGTGAAGGTCAACAGTCCGGAGGTAGACCACTTCATGATAGACGAGCCTAAGTCGACACTTACCCTCACTACGGAGGTATCAGGCGGCCAGTCACAGGCTATCCTGTATGTCCGTCCGGGCGAGGAGAACCTGCCTCGTCAGTACACCACACTTCTTGTGAAGGGAGTCGACGGCTATGACCGTGACGGTAAGAACACGACCCCGGGGAAGTCCCTGATGGTGTTTGTCGTAGGACACGACGCCGCAAGCGGATCTCCTATCGTCCGGGCGGTCAACGGACGCAAGTCGTCAGCCGACGACGATGTGTCGCTCATGCCCGGCATTCCTGCCGGAACGAAGCTGGTGCTTCTTGCCAATTCGCTCTATGAGACACAGAAGGAAGTGGACCCCGACCTCATCGTGCCTCAGCCTACCCGAGTCTATCTCCAGAAGAGGGGTATGAATCAGGTGGTGAGCGACTATTTCGAGAGCCAGAGAAAGCGTACTCCCTTCTCAAAAGCGATCGTGGCCGAGCAGGCTATCGCCAATTTCAAGGTGCGCGGCAACCGTACGCTATGGGCCGGAAGGGCAGGTAAGTTCCAGATCAACGTTCCGAACCTCGGTATGCAGACCGTCTACAGCACGGAGGGACTGCGTTGGCAGTTCAAGCGCGAGCTGCAGCATACCGGACGCTGGACCGTGGAAAAGATCATCGCGCTCGCCAAGATGTTCTTCACCGGTGAGGATGTGCCCAAGACCGCGCTTCTGCTGGCCGGAAAAGACCTTCTGGAGCAGATACAGTGTGTTGATTTCTCGCGTCATCCGGAGATTCAGATCACGACAAAGGTCAACTCTATAGGCTGGACCGTCACAAACTTCCATACGGTCTTCGGCGATATCGAGATAAAGAGGGAGCCTACACTTGACCGTCTGGGCTGGAGCCATAGCGGTGCCCTCATAGGGGAAGACCGGCTGGTGCACTACGTCTACAGCGCCGAGCATAGTTTCCAGGACCGCATGGAGGGCCACGAGGCGTCGCGCAGCGGCATCCTGATCTGGGATGCGCTCGCCCTGAAGGGCAGCTGCCATATCTGGATCGATGGCGAGGGAGAGACCGGAAAAGAAGGTAACGAATGTCTTCAGCTCTGGGACTCGGCAGAGGCTCCCGCCGCAACGGAAGGAATCGTGTATTACCTTGTTTCCGACTGTCCGGCCATTTCCGCGGCCGCCCGATCAGGCTCTATGTGGACCTATGACGGCTCATGGAGAGAATATGCCGGCGAGATGAGTTTTCAGTCTTAAGTCTTCAGAAC
>JAIEBK010000056.1:0-2333 GCA_029070945.1 Muribaculaceae bacterium | reverse complement strand
AATTATTAAAAAATGGTGAAAAGATATGAGGTAAGGGGGATGATGGAATGGCATCCTGTCTTCAGGGTAGGACGCTCCCGCGTTCAGGTATCCTTTACCGGAGGCCATTTGTGCGGAGGGGGAGTTACGCCGGCCTCTTTCGAGACGTCAGACCCTGTGGTGCAGAAAGTGATCGAGGATTCGGCGGCATTCCGCAGCGGCCGGATCAAGTTGATCGCCGGAGGAGAGACCCGCGGATCGACACAGGTCGTACCCGGGCTTTCGATGGAATTCGATGATCTGGATAAGGCGGCTGATTTCCTTCAGCATAAAAAAGGTATTCCGCTTGACCGTGTCATAACGCTTGATCAGTGTGTGGCTGAAGCGAAAATGATCGGGATTGAACTTAAGATCAAAAATGACAGGCGCTCATGAGATACAGTTTTCTTCAGTTTGCAGCCGACGTCATGGGCCGTCTTGGCGAGATGGCCCGGGCACCGGCTCAGTCGGTCCGGTTGTCGGCTCTCCCGGGAGTGCCGTGGCCTGAAGATGTCATCTCGCTAAAGGTAACTTCACTCTTAGGGGAAGTTGGGTCGTCTCTGATAATGAATGCTCCGAGGGAACGCCTTGGATCAGGACTGCGTATCGAGACCGAGCCACGGATTAGGCTGATGCCATGCGGGATGTATGGAGCCGAGCTCCGTTTGCCTGTGGACTTCCTTTGCCTGATGTCTGTCAGGATGTCGGGGTGGACCCGTAGTGTGGAGACTCTGATTCTTCCCGGCACTCCTGAATGGAGTCGCCAGTGGTCTCGCGAGCCGGGTATCGCCGGATGTCCGGGGCGGCCGCTGGCCTTTCTTGACAGAGACGGAGACGGCCTGATGATCCGCGTCATCGGAAGTGAAGATCCTGATGACTCTCTGTCGTGGCTCAGCCTGTGGAGGGTGCCGGCCGTCGATGAGGAGGGTGGGTTTGACTTCCCTGAAGCTCTTTATGCCGATCTGGTCGCGGCTGTTGCGGAGAATATTAAAACCTAATTATAAGCAAAAATTTGGCGGATAGCCGAATTTTTGCTTATTTTGCATTTTAAAACCCACTGTAGGAATTATACTAATCAGTATGGATAAATATATCGTAAGCGCGCGAAAGTACAGGCCGGCTACATTCCGCAGCGTGGTAGGGCAGAAAGCCTTGACATCCACGCTGAAGAACGCCATTGCCTCCGACCGTCTCGCACAGGCCTATCTATTCTGCGGGCCACGCGGTGTGGGAAAGACTTCGTGTGCCAGAATCTTTGCCAAGACCATCAATTGCCTGAATCCGACAGCCGACGGTGAGGCTTGCTGCGAATGCGAGAACTGCAAGGCTATAGAGCGCGGCACGTCGCTGAATGTGGTGGAGCTTGACGCAGCTTCCAACAACAGTGTCGATGATATCCGCGACATCACCGACCAGGTGCAGACGCCGCCGCAGGGAGGGAAATACAGGGTCTTCATCATCGACGAGGTGCATATGCTTTCGTCGGCGGCCTTCAACGCCTTCCTCAAGACCCTCGAGGAGCCCCCGAAGTATGTGATATTCATTCTCGCCACAACGGAGAAGCACAAGGTGCTCCCAACGATTCTCAGCCGATGCCAGACCTATGACTTCCGTCGCATCACGATAGAAGACATGGTGGAGCAGATGCAGTATATCGGGCAGCAGGAGGGTATCAGGACCGATCCTCGCGGGCTGGAGGTGATAGCGCGCAAGGCCGACGGCGCCATGCGTGATGCCCTTTCAATCTTCGATCAGGTGGCGGCCTCGTCGCGCGGCGACATCACGTATGAGAGCGCGATCGAAAACCTTAACGTGCTTGACTACGACTATTATTTCCGCCTTGTAGAGTCTTTCCGCACCGGCGATATATCCGGAGCGCTTCTGCTCTACCGCGACGTGAGGGCGAAGGGTTTCGACTCTCTTTTTTTCCTCAACGGGCTGGCCGACCATGTGCGCAATCTCATGGTGGCGGCGGATCCACGCACGGCCGAGCTTCTCGAGACCTCTAAAGATGTGGCCGAACGCTACACGCAGCAGGCCAAGAGCCTCCCCCTGCAGTGGTATTACGCTGCCATGAAGGTGCTCAACGACGGCGATGTGCAGTATCGCACCGCGACCAACAAGCAGTTTCTTGTGGAGCTGGTGCTCATACGTCTGTCACAGCTTCTGAAACCGGCTACGCCCCCTTTTGACCTGGTGGACTGTGATTATCCTCTGGGCGACATCACCGGAGCAGGCTCTAAGGGGCGGTTAGGAAACCGCCTACCCATGGAACCCGCTCCTGCACAGTCCACTATCGCTCAGACAACGATTAA
>JAIEBK010000055.1:3412-25871 GCA_029070945.1 Muribaculaceae bacterium | reverse complement strand
CGGGCTTTAAGGCAGCGGGGACAACCGTGGCCTGCGGCCTTTGTTCTGACTTTCATTTCGTATTCATGTCCGCAGACATCACATCTGTAGGTTTTGACTTCATCGGAATTCTCGTCGGGATTCACCTGCCGCACCCCGGGATTGATGTCAGAGGGCCGGGACAGATCCATTTTCTTCCAGTCAGGAATCCTCTCCCATTCCTCTTTACTTCCCCAAGAAGCATTGATTCGATCTGTGACATTCTTTTCAATCCACCACATCGGGCCCAGTTTCGGTGTTTTAGCCACCTTTCCCATAAAAAACTTAAGGGCTATCGCGGGAGCGACGGGAGCGAGAGAGAAATACCATGGCAACTCCGCTTTCATCTGCCTGAAGTATTCCCGAGGGGTATCTCCTTTACGGAAGTGTAGGATTTCTTCAAGGCTGTCTGAATCTGAAAACCAAAAGCCATGGAAGTTCCGGGTGGCAAACCAGTTTGTATTGAATATTTTTTCAGGTGGGGGACAGCCCATGGCTTTGAGAAGCTCACCCTCGAACTCATAGTTGGTCATACGATAAGGTGCTCCCCCACCTATGTTATAGCATTTGTTCCAGAATGAGTCAGGTACTTCATCACGACATACTCGTTCAAGCAACCGACCGGAATCTTCCGCTGTCACCCATTCAAGGACACCGCGAATGGGCACGTGAAAAGCGATAGGATCGGATGCCTTCATCAAAAGTCCGCTATGAAGTATTCCGGTCTGACGGAGCGATACCCACCATCTTAAATCGGATTCCATCATCAGGCGTTCCGCTTCAGTCTTGGAATATGCGTATGCGTCAAAGAGAGCCGGCGTCAGAGTGTCGCCGCACTGTCCCCAATGGTCCGGTACATCCCGGTTGCCATATTGAGACACAGAACCTATGTAGACGACTTTTACCTCTTCTTTTCTTGGGAGCGCGGCATCAATTATGTTTCGCATTGCTCCTATATTGGTCTTGATAGTCTTTTCTGGATACCAGTCAGCCGCCGGTGACACCATACCTCCGACATGCAGAACGATATCGGCATCTGAGACGCCTTTCCCTACAGCCTCCTTATCGAGAAGGTCACCCCAGATCACTCTGACTCCTTTCCGTATGTACGGATCAAGTTTCTTTCTGTTTTTCTTGCTGTCTCGGGCCAGAACAGTCACTTCATATTGTCCGGGTACAGCCGTCAGTTCTTTGAGGCCATGTGAGCCCATCACGCCTGTTGCTCCTGTAAGGAATATTTTTTTCATATCAAGATCAGATTCAATTGAAATGCAAAGATAATGAAAATTCGTAATATACTGAAACTATAATGTGTATTTATTGAATCTTGATATCAGACCTTGAAACCGGATTTTAATGAAATCTTATGGCTACGTAAGGATATGAACCGTGACAGTGGTTGAGTGTTATAATTATAGTAAAAAAGAATTTATGATTACACTATAAATACACACAATACTATGGAATATGACTATATATGCTCTTCGAGAGCTGAACTGACAGCGAAAATCGGCAATGTGATAAACGAGGCTTCCGAGCAACTGTCTGAGATTTCGACTATGGAACGTCGTATCACCCCCGCTTCCTGCGGCCCCCTGCCTTCGGTCGAGGCTATGAGGGAAATTCTGACACATGTAAAGACGGTTACATTCCCGGAATTCTATGACAGATATTACGGTAGCCGTGCCATGGAGAAAGCCCGTCTCTCTGTCAGCATAGAAAGACTTTTCCGTCTGCTTTCGGAAGAAATAGCTCACAGTCTATTCCAGAAGAGTCCCGGTTGCGGTTCAAGCGATGCAGCTGAAAAAGGCATGGAATTAGCCTTAAAACTGATTGAGCGTCTCCCTGAAATAAAGCGACTTCTTTATACAGATGTCCAGGCAATATATGACAATGATCCCGCTACAGAAGATTTCGGAGAAATTATCTTGAGTTATCCTGTGGTCCATGCGATGATTCATTACCGTTTCGCCCACGAGCTTCTGAAAGTCGGGGTGCCGGTGCTCCCCAGGATCATTACTGAACTCGCCCATTCCGACACGGGAATAGACATAAATCCTGGTGCCACTATAGGAGAATATTTCGCAATTGACCATGGTACGGGCGTCGTGATCGGAGAAACGTGTATAATAGGAGACCATGTGACTCTATATCAGGGTGTGACACTCGGAGCGAGAAATTTCACGCTCAACGGTGAAGGACATCCTATCAATGTGCCGCGTCACCCGATTCTCGAGGACCACGTGACAGTATATGCCAACGCCACCATTCTTGGAAGAATTACTGTAGGACATGACACCATCGTGGGCGGTAACGTATGGCTGACCGAATCTGTGCCTCCGAAATCAAGAGTCTTGCAGAAGAATGCGGATTTTCTTGTAAGATAACTTTTATTTAATCATACAAATTGTTAATAATCAAATAAATATCATGAAGATATATAAGTCAATAGAGGAGCTGATAGGCAATACACCTCTGATTGAAATCAGCAATATAGAGAAATATGAAGATCTGAAGGCACGTATTCTGGTGAAAGTCGAGGCCTTCAATCCCGGAGGAAGCGTGAAGGACCGAATAGCCAAGGCCATGATAGATGATGCCGAGGCGTCGGGACGACTAAAACCCGGTGGCACCATTATTGAACCGACGAGCGGCAACACCGGCATCGGCCTTACCTGGATAGGAATGTCGAAAGGCTACCGTGTGATCATCTGCATGCCTGAGACAATGAGCGACGAACGCAAGAAGATTCTTGCCGCCATGGGTGCGGAACTGGTGCTTACGCCGGGTAAGGACGGCATGAAGGGAGCTATAGCCAAGGCACAGGAACTTAATGCGGAAATACCGGGAAGCGTGGTGATGAGCCAGTTTGATAATCCGTCGAATCCAAACATTCATTCGCGTACGACGGCAGAGGAGATATGGCGTGATACGGACGGTGAAGTTGACATTTTTGTGGCCGGTGTAGGAACAGGAGGCACACTCTCCGGCACCGCAAGGACTCTAAAAAAATACAAGCCATCGATACAGGTGGTGGCCGTTGAGCCGGAAAAATCTCCCGTTATATCGGGAGGACAGCCGGGTCCACACAAAATACAGGGCATCGGCGCCGGTTTTATACCGGGTAATTATGATGCGTCGCTTGTTGACGAGGTGGTTAGAATTCCGGATGAAGATGCATTTGAATGCCAACGTCTTCTTGCCCGGAAAGAAGGTATATTTGCCGGAATATCTTCCGGTGCGGCTCTGGCTGCTGCCATTATGGAGGCCCGGAAGGCGAAAAACGCAGGGAAGACCATTGTCGCAATATTACCTGATACCGGAGAGCGGTATCTTTCGATGCTTTAATCTGATTTCAGGTTTTTAGTACTTAGTCTTGACGATTCAGATATGGATAATAACGAAGAGATGATCATAGAGACGCATCCCTTTCCACCTTTCCTTCCGAAAGGAGCAAGGGTGCTGATGATGGGCACGTTTCCTCCCGGCGAGCACCGCTGGAGCATGAATTTCTATTACCCCAACCCTATCAATGACTACTGGAGGATCTGCGGCATGCTCTTCTTGGGAGATAAGAACGCCCTTTATGATGAAGTGACAAAGAGCTTCCGTGAGGAGGAATGTCGAAAACTTATGGAGAAGCACCATATCGCGATGCATGATACAGCCAGAGAAGTACGTCGCCTCAAGGGTAATGCTTCAGACAAGTTTCTCGAGATACTGAAGCCTGTGCCACTTTTCGATCTGCTGAAGGAGATACCGGACTGCCACACTATAGCGACTACCGGTGAGAAGGCGGCTGACGTGATAGCGGAGCTCACCGGCACACAGAGGCCGAAAATGGGGGAAATGACTGAATCAGGCGACGGCCTGCGGATATGGCGAATGCCATCCACAAGCCGTGCGTATCCTATGAAAATAGAAAAGAAAGCGGAGTATTATGCAGAGTTATTCCGTTCGGTCGGAATCCTTTAGTTTCCGCAGGAAGTCATCTTCCGACATTATGGGGATTCCGAGCTTCTGACATTTCTCCAATTTGGACGGACCCATATTTTCACCGGCAAGGACAAAGGAGGTCTTCTTTGAGATGCTTCCGACGTTCTTGCCGCCGTTGGCTTCTATCATATCCTTATATTCCTCACGGCTGTGGTGTGCGAAAGTGCCCGATATAACTATAGACTGACCTTCAAGGGCGTTTCCGGCGGGCGTCATCTTGTCATCGCTAAGCTGCATCTGAAGTCCGGCATTCTTAAGACGTCCGATATTTTCTATATTTACGGGGTCACGCATATAGTCGTAGATACCCTGCGCCACGATCGGACCGACGTCGGGAATTGCCTGAAGTTCCTCAACGCTCATCTCCTGCATACGATCCATGCTCCTGACACTCTTTGCGACACGCTTTGAAGTTGTTTCGCCGACATTAGGAATCGACAATGCGTAGACAACCCTTTCAAAAGGAACGTCTTTAGAAGCCTCAAGGCCATTGAGTATTCTTTCCGCGCTCTTATCACCGAAACGATCGAGGATAGATAACTGCTCTTTGGTAAGATCATAGAGATCGGCAGGGATTTGAACCAGGCCTTTGTCGTATAGCAGTTCGGCGGTCTCCTCGCCCACTCCGTCAATATTCATCATGCGACGGGCGCAGAAATGCTCCACCCTTCCGGTTATCTGCGGGCGGCACCCATATTTATTCGGACATATCCATGCTGCATCTCCATCCTTGTTGACAAGAGGGGTGCCGCATTCCGGACAACAGGTGACGAACTCCACCGGACGGCTTTCCGGATCACGGCGCTCTTTATCCACGCCGGTTATCTTCGGAATGATCTCTCCCCCTTTCTCCACATACAGCCAGTCATGCTCATGTATATCTAATTCTTTCATGATATCCGCGTTGTGAAGTGAGGCTCTCTTCACCACGGTGCCTGACAGAAGCACAGGATCAAGATTAGCCACCGGAGTCACTATGCCCATACGTCCTGTCTCAAAGCTGACATGACGAAGCCGGGTACATGCGTTTTCCGGATTGAACTTGAAAGCCACTGCCCATCGTGGTGACTTCGCGGTATATCCGAGATTTAGTTGCTGACGCAGGGAATTGACCTTAAAAACAAGGCCGTCTGTAGCTACCGGGAGTTCCTTGCGTGCCGTGTCCCAATACTCAATAAAGGCATCCACTTCCTCAACGGTGTGGAGTATCTGCATGTCAGAAACCTTGAAGCCCCATCGACGTGCATCCTCCATATTGGCATAGTGGGTATCGTGTGGCAGATCGTCTGAAAGAAGATAATAGAATATCGCGTCAAGCCTACGCTTCGCTACCTCACGCGGATCCTGAGTCTTCAGTGTGCCGCTCGCAGCATTACGTGGATTTGCGAAGAGTGGTTCCTCGTTGTATTCGCGTTCGCGATTGAGCTCTTCAAACACCTTCCACGGCATAAGAATCTCGCCGCGGATCTCGAATTTTTCCGGCCAGTCGCCGGGCTGAAGCACGAGGGGAATACTGCGGATAGTCTTGACGTTTGCAGTAACGTCGTCTCCCTGAGTTCCGTCGCCGCGGGTGACAGCACGGACAAGCCGCCCTCCCTCATACGTCAGGGAAATCGATGTTCCGTCATATTTCATCTCTCCGGTGATCTCAAAAGACTCTCCTTCAAGACCTTTGCGCACACGTTCAAACCACTCGTCGACCTCGCCAACCGTATAGGTGTTGGCAAGCGACAGCATCGGGCGTTCATGCACCACGTGTTCAAAACCTTTCGTCAGGTCGGAGCCTACCCTTTGTGTCGGAGAGAGAGGATCAAGCATATGGGGATTCTCCCTTTCAAGAGTCTCAAGCTCCTTCATCAGCATGTCAAACTCCTTATCACCTATGACAGGAGCATTAAGCACATAATAGTTGTGGTTATGTCGGTTGAGCTCATCGCGCAGCTCCTTTATTCTTTCTTCAGGGGTCATATCATTATAAATTAATTGATGTAAGGATATCTGACATCCCAGAGGAATAGAGCCTCTCCGGGCATAGACTGTCCTGCGGCACAACGGTCTTTCCTTTCTATTATCCGGCGGAATTCCTCTACAGTCACTTTTCCTCTTCCCACATCTACGAGAGTGCCTACTATAGCCCTGACCATATTTCTTAGGAATCGGTCAGCTGTAATTGTAAACACGGCCATAGATTCTCCCTGCATGGTCCATTCAGCTGCTGTCACCTTACAGATATTGGTCTTCGCATCACTATGAAGTTTGGCGAAGGATGTGAAATCGGTGGTCTCGAGCAAAATAGCCGCGGCTTCGTTCATGCGGTCAATATCAAGGCCATTGGGACAATGCCAGGAAAGTGGATAGAAGAACGGCGACTTCTGAAACGTCACGAAATACTTGTAGGTACGTTCCAACGCATCGAAACGGGCGTGAGCGTCACTATGAACGGGGATTATATCGTGCACGGCGATATCCCGGCCGACAAGTCTATTGAGCGAGACGATCAGACGTCCTTTTTCGGGCAGAATACCGTCATAATCAAAATGGGCATACATAACCCTGGCATTTACGCCGGTATCCGTGCGTCCGGCACCGACTATCGATATAGGCGTGCGCAAGACAACAGACAGCGCCCTCTCGATTTCTTCCTGCACACTGACGTCGTTAGGCTGAATCTGCCATCCATGAAAGGGGGCGCCTCTATAACCGAGACGCAGGAAGTAGCGTGCCATCAGTATCGCTCAAGGTAAGTTATCCCGTAAAGTCCGGACTTATAGATATTGAGGAACTGACGACCCTCCTCCGCTGTGATCTTACCGGCCTTCATGGACTTTGACACCCATGTCTCAAGATTACGTACGAGTTTCTTTGGGTTGTATTCCACATAGTCGAGGACGTCAGCCACGGGTTCGCCATCGATCACCTGCTCGATCTCATATCCGTCCTTATTGCAGGTGATATGCACTGCTGCAGTATCTCCAAACAGATTATGGAGATCACCGAGTATCTCCTGATAAGCACCGACGAGGAATACACCGATATAATAAGGTTCGCCCGGTTTAAGCTGATGCACAGGTAAAGAATGGCTTACCCCCTGAGGTGCCACAAACCGGTTGATTTTTCCGTCGGAATCGCAGGTGACATCCTGAATCGTACATTCATGGTTGGGTTTTTCATCCAGACGGCTGATAGGCATTGTGGGAAACATCTGGTCTATCGCCCACGTGTCGGGCAAAGACTGGAAGAGGGAGAAATTACAGAAATATTTCTCAGGCAGCATACGTGCTACTTTTCGGAGTTCTTCTGGCGGATGTTTCATGCTTTTTGTGATATCATGCACATCACGCGCCACGCTCCAGAACAGTTTTTCGATCTGAGCGCGTGTTGTCAGATCAAGAAGGCCAAGACTAAATAGCTCAAGCGCCTCTTCTCTGATCTGAAGCGCATCGTGCCAATCCTCAAATACTCGTGAGGAATCAATCTTATCCCAGATATTGTAAAGTTCGCGAGTCAGCTCATGAGCATCTTCCGGAAGCTCATCGTTATCATTCCAGATTGGAAGTTGTGTAGTCTCAAGCGTCTCGATTATAAGCACTGAATGATGCGCTGTCATGGAGCGACCGGATTCTGTGATTATGTTAGGCTGTCGCAGATTATTTTTTCTACATACGTCCACGAGAGCAGAAACAGCGTCGTTGGCATATTCCTGAATCGAATAGTTCATCGAATTCTCTCCTGACGATGAGCGTGTCCCGTCATAATCGACACCGAGTCCGCCACCTATGTCGACAAAATCTATATCGAAACCTGCTTTTGAAAGCTGGACATAGAATTGCATAGCTTCCCTGAGGGCATTCTTGATGCGGCGAATCTTAGTGATCTGGCTTCCGATATGGAAGTGAATAAGCTTCAGACACTCCTTCATCTTGTTTTTCTCAAGGAACTCAAGTGCGTCCAGAAGCTCGCTTGAATTAAGTCCGAACTTGCTGACATCACCTCCGGACTCCTCCCATTTGCCACTGCCCGCTGAAGTAAGCTTGATACGGATGCCGATATTAGGTTCAACCTTGAGACGCTTTGCCACCTTAAGAATCAACTTTAATTCGTTGAGTTTCTCCACAACGAGATATATCCTTCTACCCATTTTCTGGGCGAGAAGGGCAAGTTCCACATAGTCTTCATCCTTATATCCGTTGCAAACCACGAGGGAGTTCTCATGAGTGTTTACTGCCAGAACTGCATGTAGCTCCGGTTTGGATCCTGCTTCAAGACCTATATTGTATTTATTCCCATGACTTACGATCTCCTCTACGACCTGACGCATCTGGTTGACCTTGATGGGATACACAAGATAGCTTTGTCCCTCGAATTTATATTCCTGACTCGCTGTCTTGAAACACCCTGTAATCTTCCTGATACGGTCATCAAGAATATCGGGAAATCGAAGGAGCATTGGCGCCGAGATATCACGAAGCTTGAGCTCATCGAGCACCTGACGGATATCCACAGGGGCATATCCTTCCTTTGGAGTCACCTGTACATGACCGTCATCATTTATGCTGAAATAGCTAAGTCCCCAGCCTTGTATATTGTAGAGTTCACTTGAATCTTCGATTCTCCACTTCCTCATTTCTTTATGGTTTAATTGTTTAAGCGTTTTATGGTTCAGATGTCTAAGAATTTAGTTCTGGGTGCGTCCCAGAATCTCGAAGAGCTGAGCGTATATCTCCGTTCGCTTGCGTGCTATATTGAATTTATCCGTATACTGTCGCGTCCGTATAGGACCTTCCACATACAGCTTCATTCCTTTCCTGATATATCGCTCGGCATATCGTGCCTGCTCTCCTGTCATTACTATATTGTGCCATTCCGTCACCTCGTTGTTTCCGCGCAGTTCATTTGTAGCAAGGGAAAAGTATGCCACCGGAAAATCCTTTTCCGGATATCTTACATCCGGATCTCCTCCTACATTGCCTATCAGTATTGCCTTATTGACGCTCATTGAATATATTGAGTTGTAAATTTGCTGATCAATCGGTCTTTTAGAATTTATGGGCCTTAAGGTAGAGTCCGGTTCTTTCGTGAAGACCGAAAAGGAGATTCATTATGTGGACGGCATCACCAGCTCCGCCCCGCATCCGGCAGTCTGCAACTACAGTCACCGTTAGAGTATCAGCCGACTGCTTCTGAAGAGTCAACAGAGTCTTCTGGGTTCCCTCCACTTCATATCCGGGCATGGCACTTGACACCATAAACGTGAAGTTATGATCGTCATAGCAATCGTCATATATACGGAACACCTCATTGACATCAAGAGTACACGGAATCTCCGCCACAACTTTAAGACCTCTTTCAGAGACATCCTCATCAAGCTTTCGGAGAATGATCTCGCCATTGAATGAATTCTGAGTCTTATGAAGAACATGTCTTATCTCCTGACGGGCCATATCCGCTTTCTCTTCCGTATCGATATCCTTAGGACAGGCATATGCCACCGTGACGTCGCCTTTCAGAAGAAGATGTCTGGCAAGAGGATAGAGTCCTATGATAGCTGCAGCGGCGACCGATCTCGGCACCACCGCACGTCTGCATCCGCGCACGAGTTCCTTCCGATTGATTTCTGGGAGACCGTAGGCCATTTCAAGAGCCTCGAAATCAAGCGACGGACAATGCGACATATCGATGATCCTCAAATCCGGCCAGCGGTCGGTATTCATCCTGAATCGGTCAGCCACATCCGAATGTGCATCTATGAAGATGACATCGAGTTTAGCCGGATTGATGTCGGGAGAGAATTCAAGATCACATTCCCCTGCAAGTCCATGATGGACGGAAGATACCTTACGTCCTACTTTACCCGGAGCGAACGCGCTTGTCAGTTCCACATCCGGATGATTTATGAGTATGCGGATCAGTTCACCCGCCATCGCCGTATCGGCGCCTGCTATTCCAGCCCTTATCATAGCACCAAGACGTTATTGAAGATTTTTGACCGGAAGGATCATCGACAGAACCTCCATAGCCTTCTCATGGGAAACCCCTTCACGGAGGACAATGAAAACAGTGTTGGCTCCTGCGATAGTTCCCGCTATCTCGGGCGAGTTCAGCATATCGATATCATAGGCTATGCCGGATGCATATCCATTGCGGGTCAGCATCACGCCGAGATTACCGGAGAACTCAAGGGAGATGAATCCGTTGCCGGCATGGCGGGAGAAATCCGCCGTTCTCCTGCCCAAAGAGGTGACTTTAGCAGTCGACGCGTCGGGAAGCATATAGGCATACGCTCCATGGTCAAGAGGCACCTTTGTAGTCTTAAGCATTTTGAGATCTCTGGAAAGAGTGGCCTGAGTGACAAAGATACCTCTTTCCGAAAGCATGCGAAGCAGTTCTTCCTGACTGCCTACATTATTGTTCTTTATGATCTCTATAAGATTCTCGATTCGGTCGTTTTTCCTACTCATAGGCATAAAAATTAATCGGCATCTGAATGCCTTTTTTCAATTTCAAGCTTTATCTCGCCGGCTTTCTCGTAATCTTCCATCCTGACGGCCTCTTCCATCATACGCTTAAGCGATTCTATGCTCTCTCCTTCGTAGGGGGATGAATCTGAATTCTTAACGCGCTCGATAGCCTTTCTTGCCGGTATTGACTGGCGCGAAGGGGCATGTAGGTTTTTAGGCGCGAATGATTCCCTGTCGATTCCACATCTTTCAAGAAGTTCACGCGATGTAAAGACAGGGGAGTCAGTACGCATCGCGAGTGCGATTGCGTCGCTTGACCGGGCGTCAATGACACATGTCGTTTCTCCTTGCCGGAACCTGACATCAGCCGTAAAAATGCCGTTCTCGAGCTGCTTTATTACGATGGATTCCATTACAATGTCGAAAGCACCGAGAATCTCCGATGTAAATTCATGGGTAAGTGGCCTTGGTGTCTTGATTTTCTGAAGCATGCATTCGATCGACTGAGCCTCATTGTAGCCGATGATGATAGGGAGCCTGAGACTTCCGTCTTCCTCCTCAAGCACCATGGCATACATACCGTTTTCAATCTGATTGTATGTGATTCCGACTATCTTCAGCCGTACCAATTCATTTTCCATTGTCTGATATTGAAGTTGTTTAAACTTATATATGAATTAGAAACCGAATATCGCGCCATGTCATGGTCTGGAAATCATGCCGGAGCCAAGACATATCTTTCGGTCGGGGGTGTAAATGACAGCATACTGTCCGGGCGCTATACCCTGCACATCCCGTGTGGACTCTATCACATATCGGCTATCATCGGTGCGATAAAGGACCCCGTCAAAAAACTCGGGTGTATGCCGCGTCTTGAATGATATTTCGAGCGCATCGTCAGCATTCAGATGAAATTTATCTGATTTGAAAGGATCAAGTGTGATCCAATGCATCTCATCCATATGGATTGTCTTTCCGTATTGAAGCTTTGTATCGTAGCCGTGACTGACGTAGACTACATTATCGCGGATGTTTTTCCGCACAACGAACCAGGGACCTCCTCCGAGTCCGAGTCCCTTGCGCTGTCCTATAGTATAGAACCAGTATCCCTTATGCTCTCCTACTTTTCTGCCTGTCTCGATCTCTATCACCGGGCCTTTCTTAGTACCGAGCTGACGCTCAAGGAAATCACTATAATCGATCTTTCCTAAAAAGCATATGCCCTGACTGTCCTTTCTTGTAGCATTGGGAAGGGCAGCTTCCTTTGCCGCGGTCCTGACCTCCTCCTTTGTCATATCGCCCAGAGGGAAAAGAATATGGCACAACTGATCATAGCTTATCTGGGCGAGAAAGTCAGTCTGATCCTTTACCGCATCAGGAGCGGTGGCAAGCCATAGCTTTCCGTCTTTCTCAAGCACCTTAGCATAGTGTCCGGTCGCCGTCTTATCAAACTCATGACCCCATCGATCCTCGAAAAAACCGAACTTAATGATCTTATTGCACATCATGTCGGGATGTGGCGTCAATCCGGCCTTCACCGTACGGAGCGCATACTGCATCACATACTCCCAGTATTCTTCATGCAAGGACACCACCTTGAAAGGAAGTCCGTATTTCCTGGCGATGAGGGTGCACATCTCTATATCCTCCTCGGCAGTGCATTCCCCCTCGCCATTATCCATTCCGATCCGGATATAGAAGAGATGAAGGTCATGTCCCTGACGGAAAAGTCTGTCTACAGTCACCGCGCTGTCAACCCCTCCGGAGATCAGAACGGCTATCTTAAGTCTCTTATCAGCATTCATGTTTAATTATACTTCTTCAAGTTCATCCTCGCTGTGATCGGAAGAGTGGAGCATATGCAGCGACAGGAAATAGTCTACTGAAATCTTACCGGGCCCTACGAGCATGAGGAAAAAGAAAATACCGAGAAACATAATCGGAAGATATACAGGCTGCTCCCAGCTGAGAAGATACGGTGCCTTCGGCGACAAATGAATCAGTTGGTAAGCTGCTGTCATCATCGCGATGAAAGGAGGCAGAAGCATTATCCTTGTAAGGAACCCCGCCATTATGAATACACTGCAACCGACCTCGATGCAGATCATGGTCCACATTGAGACCTCGGGACTCAATCCAAATACAGCCGGAAAAGAATCTGCAAGCACGGCAGCCTGGCCGATCTGCCGGATGCCGAACTGCAGAAGCATGATGCCTACGAAAAGACGCAGAAACAGACGGCCGAGATGTGTATAACTGTATCCGGTCGTGGTCACATATATCTTTTTAGGGAGTGCAAGGACTTTCTTTCTATTCATATCGATAGTCGGATTATTTGCTGTTTTCAAGGAGCGACAACACAGTAGACATAGCGTCAAGGATGCCAAGATGCTTGTTGAGCATCTTTCCATCGGCTCCGATCACATATACTTCAGGTATCTCACGGATATCATATATGTCAGCGACAGTGTCTGAAGCACCTACAGTCCAGTTTTTCGGAAAATCAGTAACTTTAGACTGCCAGCCTTCGTCAGGATCGGGAATAATGAAGAGAACGTTGACTTTCCCGTCTGCCAAAGCCTTGCTGAAAGTTACGTTTGACTGCATGCGCAGCCTTCCCATACGACAACTGTCACAATCCGGATCACCGAAAATTATAATGGTTGGTGTCGACATTGGAAAGAACTGAGCCTGGTCTCCGTTAGGGCGAACAAAATCAAATTTTTCCGGATAATTCCCGATCATGGAAGACTCGAGTTTTTTCAGCTGCTCCTCATATCTCGGACGTTTTGTCTTAGGAAACTTCTTATTAGACATAGCAGCCTTAAGTATCCTCGCATACAGTTCGTCGATCCAGAATTCAGCACGGGGACCGTATATATTCTCCTCTGCGGCCTTTGTCATCTGATAAAGAAGCATCGGGTTTTTCTGGAGACTCTTCATAAGCTTGTCGACTGATGCGGTCACCTTATCCTTATCAGCATACTGCACAGTAGTGGCGTATACCTTGAAAGCATGGTTGATTTTCGCCTGATCGACGGCATCCTTCGACTTCAGATCAAGCGGATTCCAGAAGTTTTCCACAAGCCAGTTACATTTCTCCCTGAATCCGGAGATTTCTTCAGGGGCGATCGGATATTCAAACAGTGGGTCAATATACATGACTCCCGTATCGATAAATTCGGTTGAGTCGTTGGTTTCCTGAGAAAAGGCCATAGCCGGACAAGCAAGTAAAGCCGCCGAAAGGGCCAGTATCTTGATATTCATGATTCAATTCTTTTTTAAGACTTTAAATTGAGCTACCAGAGAGTCAAGAGGTTGCCTTACAATCGACCTCATTCTCCATCCTCTGTCTGTCACCTCTTTCTCGATCATATTCCGAAGCACATCAGCTACAGTTCCTACAAAACCGATTCCCTCCTGACGCAGTTCCTTCTCTGAATAGGATGCGAATTCACGGTCAAAAAACCATTTTATCTGCGACCTTACCATTGACTCTATGTAGGGGTGTCCGTAAAACTCGACTATAAAAGGCATGAATCCTGCAATCCATCGGTTGGGGGAGGGTCTGCGATACAAATGATCGACTACATCGCTTACGGACAGCGGGTATTTCCTTTCAAACTCATCAATGATGTCGCGTGGAGCGAGCCCCTTAAAAATATCGCTGAGAAGGCGACGGGAAAATGACACTCCTCCGCCCTCGTCGTCGAGAAGATATCCGAGAGACACTGACTTTCTGTCGATCGTCACACCGTCGTAATGGCAGGAGTTACTTCCGGTGCCCATTATGCATGCTATTCCGGGTTCAGAACCAAGTAGGGCTTTTGCAGCTGCAGCCATATCGCTGTCTGCCTTAATGTCGTTGCATGTGAACATCTCAGACAGAATTGACTCCATCTTTCCGGCGATGACCGGAGAGCCTATTCCGGCTCCGAAAAAACGAATGCTGTCAAAAGTCTCTCCCAGAGCCGCCCGTACGAGCCGAAGTTCCTCCTCTATCATATCGGTGTCGTGATGCAGAGGGCTGATGCCTACACCGGAGTGCCTCTCTTCCATCCAAGTGGAAGCATCGGAGCCGGATATAAGTTTTACCCAATCGGTTTTTGTCGCGCCTGCGTCGGCAATGAGTATCTTCATTAGTTTGTCTGGATAGTTCCTTTAAGTGTATATTCACCTACAAAATTAATTTAAATTCCGTATATATACAAATATTATAAATCAATTTTAAGAAACTTTTACAATTTTATCATTCCGGATATGACGGTGAAGATGTCTGTCAGGTAAGGGGATCGAAGTGTGTGAAGTCGAATTATTTAAAATCTTATGGAAATAAAGGGATTTTTTGTTAACTTTGCATTAAAGAGGTCAAAGATATCAGGCTTTCGACACTATAACCTTAAATTTAATAACAATTTCAAAAGATGCGAACCACAAGATCAATCATGCGGGGTTTGATGTATTCTGCCCTGACATGCGGAATCGCTACAGCATCGCTGTATGCTTCGGGAAAGGGGGGGCTGTCTTCAGGACTAACTCCTTATTTTTCCAAACCGGAAACCAAAAGCGCCACCCCGAATGCCGACGGTTTCATAGGACGATGGCTTATGCTCGAACCGGTAGACAAACCGAACAGAAGCAACACTGTCTTTACAGACAGCTATCTCCGTGAGGCTTTTGACCCCGGGAATTGCCCAGGCGGGATGTCAGAATTGCCCAAAGAGGGTCAGAAGATAAAGGTAGGAAAGCAGACCTTACGATGGCATTCCCTTGATAGCAAGCTATTTAATGTTAAACTGTTCAGATTTGCCACAGGTCTTGAAAAACAGTATTACGGAGTACTTTTCTGGGTTGTCACAGCCATAGACTGTGAAGAAGACATTCCAGATGTAAGGATGTCGGTAGGCTCCAACTCCGCATCGATGTGGTGGATCAACGGAGAAGAGGCTGTCCTACTGTCGGGCGACAGGAGGATGGTGATGGACGATTGTATGTCTAAGCGCCTGACTCTTAAGAAAGGACGTAATATCATCAACGGAGCTATCATCAATGGTCCGGGAATGAGCGACTTCTGCGTGAGATTCCTTCACGAAAACGGCACTCCTGTCACCAACTTTAGCATAAGCAATCAGTAAAAAAGCTATTCCGGCAACAAACCATGAAAACAAGAAGAACCATATATCTACCGGCTGTACTAATGTGCATGACCGGGCTAACAATGTCGGCTCAGACCGGCGAACCATATATTCATGATCCGTCCACAATAATGAAATGTGACGGTAAATATTATACTTTCGGCACCGGAGGCGGAGGCCTCATCTCGGAAGACGGCTACCACTGGCATGGAGGCGGGGTGCGTCCCGGCCGCGGCGCGGCACCTGACGTCTTGAAGATCGGAGACCGATACCTCATAGCATACAGTGCCACGGGAGGCGGTCTGGGAGGCGGCCACAGCGGAAAGGTTCTGACAATGTGGAACAAGACACTTGATCCAACGTCTCCGGATTTTGAATATTCGGAGCCGATTGAAGTAGCATATTCGGAAGACAATGAGGATTGCGACGCGATTGATCCCGGACTGCTTCTTGATCCTACCACCGGAAGACTCTGGCTTTCATACGGCACTTATTTCGGATTTATACGTCTTGTAGAACTTGACCCTACTACCGGAGCAAGAAAGGAGGGAAACGAGCCTGTCAATATAGCTATAGACTGCGAGGCCACCGACCTGCTTTACAGAGACGGATGGTATTACCTTCTTGGCACGCACGGCACATGCTGCGACGGCCCCAACTCCACCTATAATATTGTGGTAGGTCGCTCGCGCAATGTCGAGGGTCCTTATCTTGACAACATGGGGCGAGACATGCTCGAGGGTGGCGGCAAGATGGTGGCCGGCTCTGGCAACCGGCGTACCGGCGCCGGTCATTTCGGAAGATATATAGAAGATGACGGTGTTGAAAAAATGTCGCTTCATTTTGAAGCCGATTTCGACAGAGGAGGGCGAAGCGTACTCGCAGTACTCCCCCTTCTCTGGAAAAACGACTGGCCGGTGGCCGGAGATCCTTTTGTAGAGGATACTTATGAAATAGAATCCGAACGCAGGGGATATGGACTTGAGCTCGCTGTAGATTTCATCAGGATGCAAGGCGGTCTACACCGTTTCTGGGAACCGCAGAAGGAACCCGTAGAGCCTCTCAAGGACCAGACTCTCGAAGACGTCATCGCGACATGGCCGGCCGGTGACATAGACGTGAGGATCGGCGACTACATGTTCAGGCCTCATCAGAAATGGACTGTCACCGCCGTACCGGATGCCGGCGGTTATCTTGGTGCTCCCTATTATAAGATAACGATAGAGGGTACGGACCGTGCCCTTTGTGCTACACCGGACAGAGAGGTATCTACTGTAGAGCATTTCACAGGAGCTGACGAACAGTTATGGCGCATAGAGCAGCTGATTGACGGAACCTACCGTATAATGCCAAAGGCAGTCCCCGGCTGTGATGAGGAGCTGGCGCTGATATCAGTGGCCGACAGCACTCCATCGCTCGGCAAGTTTGACTTTTCAAGCGACAATTCAAAATGGAATTTCAGGAAGCGGTGACCATAATTCGTTGTGCATAACAAAGTGCTGTAGAGACCATGAAAAAATTATTATGTATGGGAATGGCGCTGACTGCCGCTTCCCTATTGGCTCAAAACCCTATAATCCACGACCAGTATACGGCAGACCCGACGGCGAGGGTCTTCAACGGGAAGATGTATCTCTACCCTTCTCACGACATCGTGAGTCCAATAGAATCCTTATCCGACTGGTTTTGCATGGCAGACTATCACGTATTCTCTTCCGACAATCTCGTGGACTGGACCGATCATGGAGTCATCCTTACCCAGAACAACATACCATGGGTGAAAAAAGACTCATATGCCATGTGGGCACCGGATTGCGTGGAAAAGGACGGACGCTATTATTTCTATTTTCCGGCATCTCCAAAGGATATGGAGCGGGGATTCGGTATCGGAGTCGCTATATCAGACAACCCGGAAGGACCCTTTATGGCTATGCCACGTCCTATAAAAGGAGTGATGGGTATAGATCCATGTGTCCTCGTAGATGGTGATGGAAACAGTTATATCTATTGGAGCGGAATGGGCATTTCAGTCGCCAGACTCAAAGACAACATGCTGGAACTTGACTCGGAACCCCGGAAGATCGAGGGACTTCCGGAGGGTTTCAAGGAGGGGCCCTTCGCATTCAAGCGAGACGGACATTACTATCTGACTTTCCCATGGGTTAGAGATGTGACTGAGACCCTCGCCTATGCAATGTCTGACAGTCCGATGGGACCGTTTGAGTTCAAGGGAGTCATTATGGACGAATCTCCTACAGGATGCTGGACCAACCACCATTCACTTGTAGAGAAAGATGGCCAATGGTATCTTTTCTACCATCACAATGATTATTCTCCCGACATGGACAAGCGCAGGAGTGCAAGAATTGACCTTGTAAGCTTTAATGCCGACGGTACAATCAACAAGGTAGAACCGACACTGCGGGGTGTCGGCATAAGCGATGCGAGAAAAAGAATTCATATAGACCGTTACAGTGAAAAAAGTACTAAAGGAGTGACGCTTAAATTCCTTGATGAGAATGACAGATTCAAGGGATGGGCTGCAGTATTCTCAAAGAAAGGTGCTTGGATAAGGTATGACCGCGTCGATTTCGGACATAAACCCGTGAAGGAAGCCAAAGTCAGGGTTCTGAGTCGTGGGGGATGCGATATCAGGATCACCGACCTCTCCGGCAAGATCATAGCTTCGATACCTGTAAGTGCTTCAAAAGAGTGGCAGACAGTCACGGTGCCCGTAAGCACCTCTCCTACCGGCATAGTGGATCTGAAAGTGACACTGATCAAAGGAGCCGGAGTGGAGATCGACTGGATAGGATTTGACGCTCTGCCACAAGCCGGGGGCGCCATGAAGACAGGAGAATACCGAAACTATTTCGTCGACCTCGGCCATACCAAGCAGGAAACAGACGAGCGACTTAAGGAAATATTCGATGGTGTCTTTAACGGACCGAACAAGGTATATTTTGAAGTGGATGATACCACAGCATATATAAGTGATCTGAAGAACAACGACGTTAGGACGGAAGGAATGTCTTACGGCATGATGATAGCCGTCCAGCTTGACCGCAAGGATATATTCGACAGACTGTGGCGCTGGGCTAAAAAGCACATGCAGCATCAGGACGGACCTAACGAGGGATACTTCGCATGGAGCTGTAAGACCGACGGAACGCCCAATGCACATGGTTCGGCCTCGGACGGAGAATTATTCTTCATTACTTCCCTTATTTTCGCTTCCAACCGTTGGGGTAACGATACAGGAATAGACTATAAGGCTGAGGCCCGCAATATCCTCGACAAGTCCATGCTGAAGACAGGTATGGACCGAGTGTCGCCGCTTATCAATCCGGAAGAGAGACTAATCACTTTTACACCGGATCCCTGGGGCGGAAGCTACACCGATCCATCCTATCATATACCGGCCTTCTATGATGTCTGGGCCGAATGGGCGGATGACGGCAGGAGCGGATTCTGGAAATCCTGTGCTGAAAAGAGCAGAAAGTATCTTCATAAAGCCACACATTCGGAGACCGGACTGACACCTGACTACACTACCTTCGACGGCAGCGCGCGAGGGAGCCGGTTTATCATCGGCGATGACTTCAGGTTTGATTCATGGCGAGTGCCACTGAATGTAGCGATTGACTATATATGGAGCGGTGCTGACGGAGACTGGCAGCGTGGCTATGCGGATAAAATACAGGATTTCTTCTACAGTCAGGGTATCGATGAATTCGTAGACCAGTACAAGACTGACGGAAGTCAGGTGGAGCGGATCCTCGGAGCCGGCGAACATCAGGCACTCCGGCATTCTTTAGGACTTGTAAGTACACTTGGTGCCGTATCTATGGCTGCTACGGATCCCAAATCACGGGAATTTGCCGAAAGGGTGTGGGATTCGAGACATGAACCTTATGAGGACGGATATTTCGACGCATACTACGACGGACTCTTACGCCTCTTTTCCTTCATGCTGCTCAGTGGAAACTACCGTGCGATAGAACCTCGGATTGAACGGTAGGACACAAACTGCAGGTATTATGATCAAAGCAGATAAGCGGGACTCCCGATAGGGAATCCCGCTTTATAGCGCTTCATAGACAGAGCGATCAATAGTTTTCCGGGCGAAGTTCGAAGAACGCCTGCGGATGGCTGCATACGGGACACTTCTGCGGTGCGCTCTTACCTACATGGATATGGCCGCATTCAAGACACATCCACATGCGGTCGCCATCGCGTGAGAATACGAGACCGTCCTCGATGTTCTTGAGAAGAGTACGGTAACGCTCCATATGGGTCCGTTCGATCTCACCTACCATCTCGAATTTCTTAGCAATTTCGGTGAAACCTTCCTCGCGAGCGATCTTTGCGAAACGCACATACATATCATCCCATTCGAATTCCTCTCCTGCAGCTGCATCCACGAGGTTCTCGGGAGTTGCCGGCACGTCTCCTCCATGAAGATACTTGAACCATAGTTTAGCATGAGTATGTTCGTTCTTGGAGGTTTCCTCGAAGATATCTCCGATCTGCTCATAGCCGTCCTTCTTAGCCTTCTTGGCATAGAAAGAGTATTTTACACATGCCTGTGATTCTCCGGCGAACGCTGCGATAAGGCATTCTTCGGTCTTGCTTCCTTTAAGTTCCATTATAAATATAGTTTAGGGTTGTTTAGTGTTTCTTTACCTTCCTTAACGCATAAAGAGCCTAAAGGTTCATTATAGAGTCTAAAATGTCTTCTTTGACATAATTTTAAAAAATTATTTGGACAAATACATATAATACTGTAATTTTGCATATAAACAGCAAAAGAACGTAAAAGACGATGAAAAGAAAATATCTGATAGCAGCATCCATAATGATATGCGTCAATATAGCCGGATACAGTAATGGCAAACTTGATGTCTTCACTGGAACCGGGAATGAAACCGGTATTTTCGGAATAAAGGGCTCCCCTGTTATTTATGACGGTAATGATTTCACCGTTACAGAAAAGTCAGTTGAAATGCTCGTGGAAGATATAGAACGCCTGACAGGGGAAAAACCGACAGTCAGAAACATTGGCAATCGTATAGATAGGAATTCGATAATAATCGGCACAATCGGACACTCGTCGATTATCGATTCCCTTGACAAGGCAAGGGTGATATCCGTAGGCGAAATCAAGAATCAGCCTGAACGATACAGAATACAGACAGTCAAGGACAGAAAAGGAAATGTTTGTCTTGTCATCGCCGGTTCTGACCGTCGCGGCACTGCATATGGTGTGACTTCTCTCTCAAGAGCCATGGGAATCGACCCGTGGGTATGGTGGGCTGACGTGCCGGTAAAATTCTGTCCGGAAACGAGCATTACAGCTGACTTTACCTCTAAGGCGCCAAGCGTGAAATACAGGGGAATATTCATCAACGACGAAGACTGGGGCATGTTGCCATGGTCGGCCGGAGGTCTTGACAGCGACATCAAAGATATAGGCCCCCGGACTTATGAGAAAGTCTGTCAGCTGCTTCTGCGTCTGAAAGGAAACATGCTTGCTCCCGCGATGCACTCTTGCACCGGAGCTTTCTATTCACACCCTGAGAGCAAAAAAGTGGCGGATGAATACGGAATAATAATCACTACCTCTCATTGCGAGCCGATGCTTTTCAACAACGCTGCAAAATCCGAATGGGATCCCGACCGCGATGGAATATGGGACTATGGACTTAACCGCGATGTGATCTACAGGAAGTTTGAAGACAGACTTGAAGAAGCTGCTGATTTTGAGAATATATACACAATAGGCATGCGTGGAGTGCATGATGAGGCCATGAGCCGCGAGAGGCCTATTGAAGAAAAGATAGCTCTTCTCGAAAAAGTCATTGCAGACCAGAGGAAGCTTCTTGAAAAACGTCTTGGCAAACCCGCAAGCGAGATTCCGCAGATATTTGTCCCGTATAAGGAAACGCTCGATCTGTACAGGAATGGGCTCAAAATTCCGGAAGACGTAATGATAATATGGCCCGATGACAATTACGGGTATATGAAAAGTCTCCCGACACCGGAAGAGAGAAAGCGCCCGGGAGGTTCCGGAGTGTACTATCATACATCATATCTCGGCACCCCTCACGATTATCTATGGCTTTGCACCACTCCCCCGGCGTTCATGCACAGCGAGCTCAGAAAGTCATACGACATGGGAGCCGACAGATACTGGCTTCTCAATGTAGGGGATATCAAGCCGGCGGAACTTGACACACAGTTCTTCTTCGACATGGCCTGGGATATTGACGCTTTTGACGATGACAACGCCAATACATATCAGGCAGACATGCTTGCCGGATGGTGTGGTCCGGAGTACAGGTCGGATTTCCAGTCTATTCTTGACGAATACTACCGTCTTGCATGGATCAGGAAACCGGAATACATGGGCTGGGAAATAGAATGGGACAGTCCGGAAGCAAGAGATATCCGTCCGACTGAATTCAGTTTCTCTAACTACGGAGACGGTGTGAAAAGAATTGATGACTATGCGGATTTGTCTATGAAGATGGCCGTCATGCTTTCCGGACTACCGGAAGCGTTGAGAAATCCCGTCTATGAGACAATAGGTTATCCTGTGATGGCCTCCAATTTCATGAACCGGAAATTTCTCTTTGCCCAGCTTAATAAGGAATATGCCTTCTCAGGAAGCAAGGATAAAGCGAATTACGCGGCATTTATATCCTCGTCATCTGCTGAAAGTCTGGATTCACTTACCAATATCTTTAATAATATAGAGGAAGGAAAATGGAACGGAATGATGTCTGTCCCTCCCGGTTTCTGTGCGAAATATCAGAATATGCCGCCACTTACGACTTTTAAAGGATACGG
>JAIEBK010000055.1:0-3312 GCA_029070945.1 Muribaculaceae bacterium | reverse complement strand
GAATGGTCGAAGCAGTGGAAAGAGAATGTGCTTAGAAACTCAGCCATGAGTAAGGTTACTTTTAAGTTAGACCAAGGAAAGGAAACACACACACTGAGATTACGTGGAGTAGATCCGGGAATGGCGATACAGAGGATAGTGATCGACGAAGGTGGCTTCAAGCCGGGATATGTCGGATATGACTTTTCTCGGAATAATGACTGATTATTTAGAATTTTTGATTAAATTTGCAATCTGAACACAGTATAACGATACAGAATGGCATCAAACATATTGAAAACCGGAAGACGAATTATCGCAGTTCTGACCATCCTGATGGTCACCGGTCTTTTTCTTGATTTCACAGGAACATGGCAAAACCTATTCGGGTGGATGGCGAAGATACAGTTTCTTCCTGCCGTGCTTTCTCTAAATGTTCTGGTAATAATAGGCCTAGTATTACTGACTGTGTTTTTCGGACGACTATATTGCTCCATTATCTGCCCTCTTGGCATAATGCAGGACGGATTCGCATGGTTTGGCAGAAAAGCGAGGAAAAACCGTTATTCATACTCTGCTCCCAAAAACTTACTTCGCTATGTCATGCTCGCTATAATGGTGGTGGCCTTGATAGCCGGAATAAGTTCGATGGTAGCGATTCTCGCTCCCTACAGTGCTTACGGACGTATCGTCTCAAGTCTTCTTCAACCCTTCTGGATATGGGGTAACAATCTCCTTGCATCGTGGGCGGAAGCTCATGATAGCTATGCTTTCTATCAGGTCGAGTACTGGAGCAAGGGTTATGGCGTCCTTGTAGTGGCTCTCTCTACTCTCGTGATACTCGCAATACTCGCGTGGCGTAACGGTCGTACTTACTGCAATACCATATGTCCGGTTGGCACAGTGCTTGGATTCTTCTCTCGTTTCGCGATTTTCCGCATTGTCATCGACCGCTCGAAATGTGTAGACTGCAAGCTTTGCTCGCGCAACTGCAAGAGTGCCTGCATCGACATACCAAACCATCGGATAGACTATTCGAGATGCGTTTCATGTTTCGACTGCATTGGCAAATGCAATAAGGGAGCCCTTTCATATAAGTATGTAGGTCTTAAGTCTGATCATGGCGATGAAGTAAAGCAGCCAGATATGGATGGAAGCAGACGTCAGTTCATCACAACAGGAGCAGTGATCGGTGCTACAGCTGTTATGTCGGCGGCCGACAAGGTGGTTGACGGTGGCCTTGCCACTATCGAAGACAAGAAGATACCGAAGAGGAAGACACGTATTGCGCCTCCGGGTGCGGTAAGCCTTCGCAACCTCCATCAGCACTGCACCGCATGCCAGCTGTGTATCTCGGCATGTCCGAATGGAGTCTTAAGACCGATGACAGACATTGAGAATTTCATGCAGCCCGAATCATCATATGAACGCGGCTATTGCCGACCGGAATGCACACGATGCTCCAATGTATGTCCGGCAGGAGCGATCAAACCTATAGACCCGGCGGAAAAATCAGCCATACAGATCGGACATGCGGTGTGGGTCAGGAGCAATTGCATTCCGGTGACAGATGGAGTGGAATGCGGCAACTGTGCGCGCCACTGTCCTACAGGGGCCATCACTATGGTGGAATCAGAAAGCGGTCTCAGAATTCCAGCCGTAAACACTGAAAAATGTATCGGATGCGGAGCATGCGAGAATTTATGTCCTGCACGCCCGTTGAGCGCTATCTATGTCGAAGGACATGAGAACCACAGGTTTATCTAAAGTAAGAAAAAAATGAGCAATATCATAGACAGACGTGAGTTTCTTAAGCGACTCGGAATCGGAGGTGCGTTGACAGGGCTCGCCATAGCGGGATGTAAGAAATCAGAGACTTCCTTATCTGCAGCTTCGGATATAAAAGAGGGGGAAATGACATATCGTAAAAATCCCAAAACCGGAGAAAACGTATCCTTGCTTGGCTACGGGTGCATGCGGTGGCCGACTAAACCGGTCGAAAACGGTGAGGAAGGCGAGGAAGAAATAGACCAGGAGATGGTCAACAGACTCGTAGATACAGCCCTCGAACATGGGGTTAATTATTTCGATACATCACCTGCCTATTGCAGGGGAAAGTCGGAAGGAGCTACCGGCATAGCCTTAAGCCGCCATCCGCGCGACAGTTACTATATAGCTACAAAGTTATCCAATTTCGCACCACAGACTTTCTCAAGGGAGGCATCGATAGCGATGTATAAGAACTCCATGAAAGAACTGCGTACAGACTATATAGACTATCTTCTGCTGCATGGAGTCGGAATGGGAGGAATGGAAAACCTGCATGCAAGATATCTCGACAACGGTGTGCTCGATTTCCTGCTGAAAGAACGTGAGGAGGGAAGAATCAGGAATCTCGGGTTCTCCTACCACGGCGATATTGAGGTTTTCGACTGGCTTCTCGCGCATCATGATGAATACAAATGGGATTTTGTTCAGATACAGCTTAACTATCTTGACTGGAAGCATTCGAAAGAGCTTAATCCAAGAAATACCAATGCCGAATATCTCTACGATGAGTTGCAGAAGAGAGGGATACCGGCCGTAATCATGGAGCCTCTTCTTGGCGGAAGGCTTGCCAAGGTGCCGGACCATATCGCCAACCGGCTTCTTCAGAAAGAGCCGGAACAGAGTGTTGCGTCTTGGGCTTTCAGATATGCGGGCTCTTATCCTGACGTGCTTACTGTGCTGAGCGGAATGACTTATATGGAACATCTTGAAGACAACCTTAAGACTTATAGTCCGCTTAAGAGTCTGACGGAGGATGAGTTTGCCTTTCTGCATGAAACGGCTGACATTATGATGCAGTATCCTACTATTCCATGCAACGACTGCAAATACTGCATGCCCTGTCCATACGGCATCGATATCCCGGCCAATCTGCTTCATTACAACAAGTGTGTCAACGAAGACAACATTCCCACCTCCAGCCGGTCGCCGAATTATGCCAAGGCAAGAAGGGCTTATCTTGTGGGTTACGACCGTTCGGTGCCAAAGCTACGTCAGGCAAGCCACTGTATAGGATGCGGACAATGCTCACCCCATTGTCCTCAGGGTATAGACATTCCGGGAGAGCTTCACCGTATCGACGAATATGTTGAAAAGCTTAAGCGGCAGACAGTCTGATATTCGAATTTTGCGATTTTTGTGGTCCATGCCGTTTTGATAGAGGCTGGATATGAAAGTTACGATGCAATATGTTATAAAACATATCAAATTATCTAAAAAACTTGACCCAAAAGTTGGCAAACTGACAATTATTGGTTAAATTTGCACATGAGAATATAACTCCTC
>JAIEBK010000054.1 GCA_029070945.1 Muribaculaceae bacterium | reverse complement strand
AGATTGTCGAAAAAATAATAGTAATTATTTCCTTTTCTCAATTTAAAGTGTTAAATTTGTAGACCCTAAAATATAATCAGATGGAAGTTATAAATTTTGCCGACACTCCGTCGGTGATGAGCCGATATATGCGTGAGCTCCGCGATGTCAACATCCAGGGCGACCGCATGCGTTTCCGTGCCAACATTGACCGTATCGGGCAGCTCATGGCCTATGAGATATCCAAGCGCATAGCCTATGACGATGTGAGCGTCCGGACCCCTCTGGCAGAGTGCATATGCAAGGAACCTGCGGAGAAAGTCGTGATAGCCACCATACTGAGGGCCGGCTTGCCGTTTCATCAGGGATTCCTTCAGATCTTCGACATGGCTGAGAATGCTTTCGTGAGTGCCTATCGCAAGTATCATGAGCATGGCGACACTTTCGATGTGCTCGTGGAGTATATGGCCGCACCCTCCATCGAAGGCAAGACCCTGATCCTTGTCGATCCGATGCTGGCCACCGGTACATCCATGGAGCTCGGCTATCGTGCGCTGTTGCGTAAGGGGAATCCTGCGAAAGTGCATGTGGCGTCTGTCATAGCATCCGAACGCGCCGTGGATTTTATCAAGGAACGCTTTCCTGATGAGAAGACCACCGTATGGTGCGCGGCGATCGATCCTGAGGTCAACGCCCATAGTTACATTGTGCCCGGTCTCGGCGATGCCGGCGATCTGGCTTACGGCGAGAAGGAAGACAACGCATGAAGATCGAGAAGCTCGACATCATTGACTTCAAGAACATAGAAGAGGCTTCACTGGAATTTTCCGGCGGAGTGAACTGTCTGCTGGGCATGAATGGAATGGGGAAGAGCAATCTGCTCGAGGCTATCCATTTCCTGTGTCTCGCACGTCCTATGCAGGCCCTTCCGGAATCAGCCTTGCCCCGTCATGGCGCTGAGATGATGATGGTGAAGGGAAACTTCATCATGGACTCCGGAACAAGCGAGCTTGTCAGCTGCGGCATCGTCAAAGGCAAGGGAAAGACACTGAAATGCAACGGGAAGGAATATCAACGCATCTCCGAGCATATCGGGCGTTTTCCTATAGTCACCGTCACTCCCGCCGATCATGCTATAGTAAGCGGGGCGGCGGAGGAGAGGCGGAAGCTCATGGATGTGGTGATATCCCAGGCCGACAAGACTTATCTGTCACATCTGATCCGCTACAACCGGAGCATCGATAGCCGCAACCGCATGCTGAAGGCCGGAATGAAGGATAAACTTCTCTATGAGTCGGTAGAGACAACCATGGAAGAGTCGGCGGCGGTGATACATTCCATCCGCAGCTCCTGGGTAGATGAGATTCTTCCCGTCTTCCGTGCCAGATATTCCGAAATATCCGGTGATGCGGAGAAAGCATCCATAAGATACTCAAGCGTGCTCAACGATCAGCCTCTACGTGCCGTGCTTGAAAGCACGAGAGCCAAAGATCAGGTGCTGGGCTATACTTCAAAGGGAATCCACCGTGACGACCTTCTCACCGGTCTTGACGAATATTCCATGAGGCGTCTCGGGAGTCAGGGGCAGGTGAAGACATTCACTATAGCCTTGCGTCTCGCCATTTTCTCATATCTGAGAAAGGTGTCGGGGCTTACTCCGATTCTGCTTCTCGACGATATCTTCGACAAACTCGACTCAAGCCGTGTCGGACGTATCATGGAGATGGTGAGCGGCGATGAAGGATTCGGACAGATATTCATCACCGACACCAACCGTGAGCATCTCGACGAGATACTCGGCGCGATCCATGGCGAAAGCCGGCTTTTCGCTGTGAAAAATGGTAGATTTGAAAAAATAGATCATTGATAAAAGGTTATAAGTAATTGATCATTGATAATTGATCATTAATCATTGAAGAAAAGGTGGAACGTAGAGATGCGGTGACTATAGGTGATGTCCTGCGCGAATGCCTGGAGAAGAGCAGCATGCAGGGCCGGCTCGACGAGGTTCGCGCATGCGGGCTGTTCCCGGTTGTGGTGGGAGATCATATCGCCGCGATGTGTGGGAAACCATATATTCGCGACGGAGTCATGACCGTAGGCACTTCAAATGCGTCACTGCGTTCAGAGCTCAATATGAGCCGTGGAAGGATAGTTAGGTGCATCAACGATATGATGGGAAAGGATGTGGTGAAGGAATTGCTATTCAGAAACTGACTAAGACTATGAGTGAGAAAAACGACATATTGGAGCATCTTGACGCGTCGGCGTTCCGTCACGCGGTGCCTCTGCAGCTTAGGTTTAACGACATTGACGTTCTTGGCCACGTCAACAACAACGCGCAGCTCGCGCTTTTCGATGTGGGAAAGACCGAGTTCTACAATGCCTTGCGGGGTCAGCTTGCCGACTGGAGCCGGGTGGAGGCGGTGATCGTCAACATCAACTGTACCTTCATGGAACAGATTCATTTCACCGATCCTATGGAGGTGCGCACACGGGTAAAGAAAATCGGAGACAAAAGCTTCACCATACAGCAGATACTCCGTAACACGGATACGGGGCGCATCTGCTCGATGTGTGAGTCGGTGATGGTAAGCGTCGACTATGAGACGAAGACCTCGAAGCCTATACCGGAAAATATAGCCGAAGGTCTTATGAAATGGACATGATTGATACCTTTCTGTTCTCAGATTGTTATAACTATATATACGAAGTCGAATCATTAACTTTCGCTTGCTGATACAAGGAGATTCAGGACTTTTATTCCCCCTTGACCCTGTAACCTCTTAATCCTGAAATGAGCTCGCGAGACTTAAAAATAATATAAAATGAATCAGATAGATGTCCATATCCGGGTGGAGGCTTTCGGCAAAGATAGCGCGGAGGCCGAGGTGCTTGCCAACGTAGTGGCTGCACGCCTGGAGATAAGCCGGCTCATAGGGGCCGGGAAATACATGGAGGCACTGGAGCGTACCATAAGCGCCTTGCAGCGTCTCAAGGACTTCTCCGACCATGACAACGAGGAATTCAAGGCGCTTCTCGTTGCCCTGATATTTGATCTGGCGGAGATACACTACGAACTCAAGGATTTCAAGCGGAGCGATAAGGAGCTTGATGCGCTGTTCAAGGTGCTCGATCCACTGGTGGCCAGAAATCCCGAACGCTTCGGTCGTCTTCACATCCTCGCCATGGAGCTCTCTACACGCATCCTCCGCTCTAAGAAGAAGACCATCGACATGCTCGCACGCCAGCAGCTTCATGTGGATGCCCTTACTGAAAAGGTAAATTCCGGAATCATCAGCGCGACAGATCGTCTGGTCGATTCCCTCTGCAATGTGGGGCGTCTGCTTGCGGCCTCAGGCGACTACCGTGAGGCAATGAAGTTCTTCTCCGAGGCTATACGAATATCGAAGAAGCGGACCGGAAAGGTCAACCGCAGGGAGATCAAGATGACTATAGAGATGGCTGAGATCATGATACGCGTCAAGTCGATGCGTCCGAGGGCCGAGCGTCTGCTTGACGCCGTGCTTACGCATGCCATCGCGCAGGGAGAGACTGAACTTGAGCAGGAGATACACATACTCAAGGAGATGATAAAGCTGCAGGAAAACATGAAGGTGTCCTGGCTCAGCGCATTCCGTAACAAGAAATCCTGAGCTATATGTCTACGATACTTAATACAGAAGGATCTCTTCTTGAAATCCCCGAGATCTATGAAAAGGATAGCTTTCGTGTCGCGATCGTGACCGCCGACTGGAACAGTCAGGTCAACGACCGTCTGCTTGCCGGTGCTCTCGAGGTGTTTGAAAAGGCAGGGCTAAAGGAGTCTCATGTGGAGCAGTACAGGGTGCCGGGTGCTGTTGAGCTTGTATACGCTGCCGCCCGGATAATAAACAGTCCTAAGAAATATAATGCTGTTGTTGCCATCGGCACTGTCATCCGCGGAGATACTCCTCATTTTGATTATGTCTGCTCTCAGGCAGCCGACGGCATCTGCCGTCTGAATTGCAAGGGAGATGTGCCGGTCATATTTGGTGTGCTCACTGTCAATAACCTTCAGGAAGCGCTTGACCGTGCCGGTGGAAAGCTCGGCAACAAGGGTGCTGAGGCAGCTGTGGCCGCACTTCGTATGGGTAGTTTCCTGAGATTTTAAGCTGTTTTTAACTTACAAGATTTTTCTGATTATGAAGAAACTCAGTTATAGTCTTCTTGCAGTCCTGACGCTCCTGTTTGTGGTTGTAGGTTGCTCAAAAAGTGGTGGTGACAATGATGCTGACTCGTTGCTTCGCACTGTGCCTGCCGATGCTTCAAGCGTAGCTCTTTTCAATGTGGCTCACGCAGTGGATAAACTTGGCGGGAAAACAGATGGAACTACTATCAGTCTCTCGAAAGAGCATACAAAGGCCATTAAGGAAAGCCAGGCTTTGAAGGAGAAGGATAAAAAGCACATTATGGATGTGCTGGAAGGTGAGACCGGAATGGCTCTCAATTCTTTTGTCTATTTCTCTGCTGCCCGTACATATATTACAGGTCTTCTTAACGATCCCGAGAAGTTTATTGCATATGAACAGAAGCAGAATCCCTCGCTGCAGTGGCGTGATGAAGATGGCGGAAAAGTATTGGGCCCGATGGCCGTCGTCGGCAATCAGTTTTGGATTTGCACCACCGGTACTCCCGATGTAGAGCAACTGAAATATTATCAGAATCTGAATGAGAAGCAATCTTATGTTTCTTCCGATGCGGTGTCGCTTCTTTCTGATACGGAGAAGGCTGTCACATTTGTGGCCGATGTCAATAAGAATCTTGCTTTTCTCCCTAATTCCACTTATCTGCGCCTCGGATCTTCGTTGATCTTCAAGGATATGTCATATATAGCAGGATATATTGATATCGACAAAGAGAACATTCTGGCATCCGCTGCCGTGCTTAATTCCGATATGAAACCATCCGAGCTCCTTCTTCCTGCCGAGAAGATCGATGTATCAGTTGTAAGGTCGCTCGGTGGCGGTGGCGATTACATTGCCGCTATGGGAGTTTCACAAAAACTGGTGAAGAAAATCTCTGATGTTGCAGGAACTGCAATGGGGCAAAATTCTGATGCATTGGCAGGTATGCTTCAGTCTATTGATGGCACGGTCGCTGTGAGGGCAAGCTCATCTCTTGATGATGTTGAAGTCAGGCTGCAGACAAACGGCAAGGATTTTGCCGATCTGGCAAATATGATAAATAGTTTCCTCGGTCTTACAGTCAGCCGCGACGGCAACACCCTTACTGCAGTGCGTGGCAATAAGGATTTCAATGGCCCGGTCACTTCGCAGAAGGCTGCCGAGAAGCTTAAAGGTGCCTGGATTGGATTGGTAGCTGATGGCCTTATTGCACGTGATGTGGTCTCTGTCACCCGCTTGGTGCCTGAAAAGAAAAGCCTCCGTCTTGACATTGAAGCTGAAGGAGGAGTGGATGCATTCCTGAATGCTTTGCTGAAATGATTCAACGCATAGAAGAGATAACACTCGAGTCTCTCCTTCCGCGCGTCTTCGCGCGGGAGGAGTTGACGTATTCTCAGGTGTGGCGCAGGAAGCTGACGTTCCGTCGGGGCTGCAGCTATCTTGTTGAGTCAGCGAGCGGAGGCGGCAAGTCGAGTCTTGCGGCCTTTATCATGGGTGCCCGTCGTGACTACGAAGGGCGGATTCTCTTCGACGGAAGGGCTGCATCATCCTTCAGTATCGCCGACTGGCAGGAACTGCGCAGGGCGCATGTCGCGTATCTGCCGCAGGAACTTGCCCTTTTTCCTGAGCTCTCGGCCATCGATAATATACTCCTCAAGGGAGAGATATGCGGGGAAATCGACCTGCCGCGTGTCGAGGCGTGGATGGAGCGTCTTGGAATCACGGCCCGACGTGACTATCCTGCAGGAAAGCTCTCGATCGGACAGCAGCAGCGCGTAGCCTTGATCCGGAGCCTTTGCCAGCCGTTTGACTTCATTCTGCTGGACGAACCTGTAAGCCATCTCGACGAAGCCAACAACCGTATTGCGGCAGGTATTGTTGAGGAGGAGGCTCATCGTCAGGGCGCCGGCATCATTACATTCTCAGTCGGTAATCCTCTCCTGATAGATAATCCCGAAAAACTGACTCTCTGATGGGACTCATTGCAAAACTTCTTAGAAAGAATACATCTCCTGCACGCCTCATAGGTTTTGCCCTTTCCAATTTCATCGGCCTGCTCATAGTCGGTGGTGCGGTGATGTTCTATTTCGATTCCCGTGGTGTATGGGATGACGACGACAGCGTGATAAATACTGACTATCTTGTCGTAAACAAGAAAGTGACCTCCGCAAGCACCCTCGGCGACCGGGTCTCCACCCGTTTCTCGGATGATGACATGGCGGATATCAAGGCTCAGCCTTGGGTGAGGAGGGTAGGTGAGTTCAGTTCCTCTGATTTTCGCGTCTATGCCTCTGTGAGTCAGGGAGGCAGGGGAATGGAGACCGCGCTCTTCTTCGAGTCGGTGCCTGATTCCTTTGTAGATGTGCCTTTGGCCGACTGGCGTTTCGATCCGGATAGCAACATAGTGCCTGTCATGATTCCGAAAGATTATCTCGCCCTGTATAACTTCGGTTTTGCCGGTTCTGCAGGACTGCCGCAGCTCAGCGAGCAGCTGATCTCCGGTATTCCCTTGCGGCTGTATATGCGCAGTGAGGATGGATCCCGGACTCTTCAGATGGAGGGGCGCATCGCGGGTTTCAGCAATCGTCTTAACACAGTGCTGGTGCCTGACGGGTTCATGAAGTATGCTAATTCGATGCTCGGAAGCGGCACGCCGGATGCCCCCTCACGTCTTATCATAGATGTCTCGTCGCCGGGCGATGTGGCCATAGCTGACTATCTCTCCTCCCATGGGCTGGAGGTCTCCGGCGACAAGTCTGCAAGTTCCGCGGCCTATATTCTGAAGCTTGTGGTGGGAATCGTGCTGGCTGTAGGAGCCGTTATAACGCTTCTCTCTCTCTTCGTGCTTATGCTTTCGGTGTCATTGCTGATGGAGAAGAACCGTTCGGTCATCCACCGTCTTCTTATGCTCGGAGCGCCGCTGCGTAAGGCATCGGCTCCTTATTGCGCCATGATATGGATTGGATGCGGAGCGGCATGGATACTTTCTGTTGTCGCGCTTGTCTTGTTGCGCTCTCTATATGCCGGGGCTCTTGAGGGTCTGGGTGTGTCTTCCGGAGGCCTTTTATGGGGAATTGGTGTCACCACGCTCCTCGCGCTCTGCGTAATCGTGGTCAATATAGTAGCCGTAGGAGGTAAGATAAAGTCCGCATGGGGACTCCGTATCAGCCATGTGTAGCAAGAGAATCATCTGGATAGTGGCGGTCTCGGTTTTCCTTGTGCTTCTCGCGGTGGTCTATTATTTTGTAGATCCGATGCAGGCCGGATGGATGCCGAGGTGCATATGGAAATCCATCACCGGGACGGACTGTCCCGGGTGCGGATCCCAGAGGATGGCGCATGCCCTTATGCACGGCGATCTGCGGGCCGCCTGGCAGGCAAATGCATATGCGCTTTGTATTCTTCCGCTGATCGTATTTATGGTGTGGTTGGAAGTGTTCAGAGACAGGTATCCGATTATATATAGGAAGGTCCATTCTCCTATGGCGGTCTGTGCGTTGTCCGTTTCGGTATTCGCTTGGTGGATAGTGAGGAATTTGGTTTAGTTTTTCGTAGCTGCTTATAAGTAGCTGATCAAATTAAACGTATATTATCCGCGCCGGCGATTCCGAG
>JAIEBK010000053.1:1759-10368 GCA_029070945.1 Muribaculaceae bacterium | reverse complement strand
AAACTAATTTGCATCGAATAGAAACGCTCCGGGGGCATAATTCCGGTCCTCCGGAGCGTTATCAATATGGTGGCCGGCCATTGTGCCGCCGTAGAAATTCAAACAACTTCGTCATGAAAAGACTCATATTCCCTATTCTGCTTATCGCCGCTATACAGGCTTTTGCTGCCGGTCCGGCAGAAGGCACGACTGCCTCCACCAATATCCCTGAAGCCGCATATCCCTGTGTCAGCTCCGATTCAAAGGCGACTTTCAGGATTCACGCCCCCGAGGCAAAGGATGTAAAGGTAGATATCTGCGGTAAGAAATATGACATGACGAAGAATGAAAACGGTGTCTGGTCTGCTACCACCGATCCTCTTGTTGAGGGTTTTCACTATTACTTCCTTATTGTCGACGGAGTATCTGTGATTGATCCGGCTTCCGAGACATTCTACGGTTGCGGTAAGGAAGCGTCCGGTATCGAGATTCCGGAAGATCCTGAGACCGCTGCCTATTATACATTCAATAAAAACGTTCCCCACGGACAGGTGAGGGAATGTAAATATTATTCCGACACAGAGGGCCGACAGCGCAGATGTTTTGTCTACACTCCGGCGGAATATGAGACTAACCATAATGCTAAGTACCCGGTGCTCTATCTGCAGCACGGAATGGGTGAAAACGAGACCGGATGGTCGAAACAGGGCATGATGGCAAACATTCTTGATAATGCCATCGCCGCCGGCAAGGCGGTGCCGATGATCATCGTAATGGACAACGGTAACTGCGACTATATATTCGGAGCAAAGAAAGGTGAGGATATGGCGGCTTTCGGTGCCGGATTCACTCCCGTTTTGCTCAATGATCTGATTCCATACATTGAAAATACATTCCGGGTAAAGACCGACCGTGAGAACCGCGCTATGGCGGGCCTTTCATGGGGCGGAAAGGAAACATTTGATATAACTCTCGCTAACCTCGACAAATTCTCTCACATCGGCAGTTTCAGTGGAGCTCTTTTCTTCCTTCACGGAGGACTGGAAAATGCATATGGCGGTGTTTTTAAGGATCCGAAGGCCTTCAATGACAAAGTAAAGGTCCTGTTCCTGAGTATGGGCTCCGAAGAGAATTTCGGCGCTCCCGATATCAGCAAGGCCCTGACCGATGCTGGTATCAGTAACATATATTACGAATCGCCCGGCACCCACCATGAATGGCTCACCTGGCGCCGCTCTCTCAATGAATTTATTCCTTTACTTTTTAGATAATCAAGAATTGACTTTAATCCTTCATTAATCATCCAACAATATCAAATATGAAAAAATATCTTTCTATCCTGGCTCTTATGCTGCTCAGCACCCTTCCGGCGCTGGCTTGGCCCGGCATGCCTATGCCTAAGCTGCACGTAGAGGGCCGCTGGCTTATGGACGAGAACGGCAACCATGTCAATCTTCATGGTTTCGGCCAGACATATAGCCCATGGTTCAATGAAATGGGTTCGAAGTGGAACAACTATAACGTCAGTGAATGCCTGAGGTATAACAAGGGGATCCTCGACGGAATTATGAATTCAGGGTGGAAAATGACCTACATACGTATGCATATGGATCCGTATTGGTCGAATAAACCGGGTGTGCAGACCACCGGAGAGAACGATATTTCCGCATTCAGTATGGATCGCTTCAAGAAATATCTCGATGAAGTATTCATTCCTATGGCTGAATATGCGATATCCAAAGGTCTCTATGTAGTGATGCGTCCGCCGGGCGTATGTCCGGAAAAAATCGCTGTAGGCGATGCTTACCATAATTATCTTAAGACTGTATGGGGATACGTTGCGACCCAGAAACGACTCACGGATAATCCTCACATTATGTTTGAACTTGCCAATGAGCCTGTTCAAATCAAAGGTACGGACGGTAATTATGGTGCCGGTTCGGATGCCTGCAACAAGGCTCTGACCCAGTTCTTTCAGGAAATAGTAAATTTAATGAGGGAGGAAGGCTGCCGAAACATCCTCTGGGTTCCCGGTACCGCATATCAGTCTCAGTATGCGGGTTTTGCCAAATATCCGATTAAAGGTGACAATATCGGATATGCCGTGCATGTATATCCCGGATGGTACGGAAGTGACGCCATCGAACCAAGTCATGAGCTTGGTGGCAGCTATGGCGGAGGATACGATTCCTTCGCTGCCGGATGGAAGAATCAGATCGAGCCTTGTGCCGCGAATGCTCCCATAATAGTGACCGAGATGGACTGGCTCCCGAAGAAATATGAAGCTTCCTGGGGAAAGAGTATAACAGGAAAGATGCTCGGTGCAGGTTTCGGCGCTAACTTCAAACTTCTTGCCGACCGGACCGGAAATATAAGCTGGATGATCTTCACGGGGCCTGAACATCTTGCAAGATTCAATGGCAGGGCAGGCAGTGAAGGTAATTATACTATGTATAACGATCCGGAGGGTTGCATATGGTCTACTTACCATTGGTATGAGGAATACGCAGGTTTCGACCTTCCGGAAGTAAGGAATGTCGGTCTCTATTTCTCACCCCGAGGTATTGAGACTTCTGACGAGACTGTTATTCTGACCGGCAGCTCCAAGGGTGCGGCCCTCATTGCTGACCGAGGTCTCGGATTTGACTTCAATGTCAACGGAGACATCGACGTCAGCATCCAGGATCCGGATATACTGAGCTGGGACAATGGCTCTTTTACGGCGCTTCGGCCCGGAACCACAACTTGTGACGTGTCATATACCATCGACGGCAAGCGCGACACAAAGTCTTACAAGTTTGTTTCTACTCCCTTCCCCCTGCTTAACGGATATTTCAATCCTTCCATCTGGGAGACCGGGACATTCGATGAGAAGACCGGAGAGATTACAACAGGCCAGTATGGGTTTGCCGGCTGGACATATGGCGATGGCCTTGATCTTTCAGGATATGACTATCTTATCTGCGAGGTGCAGAATCCCGGTGGCGGACTTTCCCTGAGACTCTTCGATACCAACAACTACTGGTCAGACCCCGCGATGTATGACTTCGGCACTAAAACGAGAATAGTGGTCGATCTGAAAAAGATGAAGTCAAACGACAGGCGTGTCGCTGTAGATCCTTCGCATCTCTACATAATCGGATTCTGGACATACGGAGGACACAAATTCAAGGTAAGGAATATATTCCCTTCTAATGACCCTAACGCTACGGCAGTCGACATCATTAGTGCCGAGCAAACCGGACCGGTGGATGTCTACAACCTTCAGGGTGTGATTGTACGTAGTCAGGTCCCCGCTTCGGAAGCTACAGCCGGCCTTCCCTCAGGCATATATATCGTCAACGGTAAAAAAATCCTTAAGTAATTCAATAATATGAACCCAATAAAGAAACTTCTTATATCAGCTATGGCACTTGCCGCGACAGCGAGTCTGCAGGCTGCCGACCCCAATTTCCACATATATCTATGTCTCGGCCAGTCTAACATGGAAGGCAACGCCCAGGTTGAACCCATGGACCGCCAGAACGTCCCGGAACGTTTTCAGATGATGGCTTGCGTTGACTTTAACAATCCAAGTCGTAAGCAAGGGGAATGGTATGTCGCAGTGCCGCCACTCGTCCGTGAATATACCGGGCTGACTCCGATGGATTATTTCGGACGCACTATGGTAGACAACCTTCCTGAAAATGTCAGGGTCGGTGTTGTGCCTGTAGCTATAGGCGGATGCAAGATAGAACATCTTGACAAGGACTTTAATCCCGCCACGCTCGCGAGTGAGGCCGACTGGTTCAAGAACTATATGAAGGCTTACGGCAATGCTCCATATGCCAGACTCGTTGAGTGCGCCAGGAAAGCGCAGAATGATGGAGTCATAAAGGGAATCCTTCTGCATCAGGGTGAGTCGAACACCGGAGATCAGCAGTGGTGGAACAAGGTACGAAAAGTCTATAATGATCTTCTTTCAGATCTCAACCTCGAGCCCAATTCCATTCCGCTTCTTGCCGGAGAAGTAGTGGCATCAGATATGGGTGGAGTCTGCGGTAGTATGAATGCCATCATCGGCAATGTCCCTAAGGATTTCCCGATGGCTCACTCAGTATCTTCCGCCAATCTTCCGCAGAAGGGTGACGGTCTCCACTTCACGGCGCACGGCTATCGTGTGCTCGGATGCCGTTATGCTACGGAAATGCTTGCTACGATGGGTATCACTGACCCGAAAGTAGAGTATTCCGAGGAGATTCCATTCATCCCGACTCCCGAACCATCTGAAGGCGACTTCGTATTCGACTTCAAGTATTTCAATCCAACTATCTTTGCCAACGGCACTTTTGATCCTTCTACCGGTGTCTTTAAAGGGGGACAATGGGGTTTCGGAGGCTGGGAATATCAGAAGCCAATCGATCTTTCCGGCTACAAGTATCTTGTTGCCGAACTCAACGAAGAAGATAAGGACGGAGTGGAATTCAGGGTATTCGACACAGCAAGCTATTGGGAAACTCCATATTCATCGGCATACAACGGTGGTAAACTCATAGTGTCTGAGCTTAACGGCATGATGAAGAACCTGCCTTCCGGAATCCAGCCGCTCAATACAGCCGGGATATATAGGGTCGGATTCTGGTGCTACGGCAATAATCCTACCTATATCAAACAGGTCTTTGCCACTAATAATAACCCTTACGACACTGCTGTCAATGGGGTAGCGGCCGAAGCCTCCGACACCGCCGTCTACGACATGACAGGAGTGAAAGTGGCTGACTCGCTTCTCGGCTGCAATCTCTATCCCGGCATCTACCTTTCCGCCGGCCGCAAGATCGCCATCAGATAAAAATAACGCTATAATATGAAAAGACAATTCTTAATATCATTGACCCTGATAGGAACAATGTCGGCTGCCGCCGAATCTTACGAGGTCAAGAGCCCGGACGGCCTCACCGTTGTGACGGTCTCGGACGAAGGGCTCATGCCGACATATTCCGTGAAATATAAAGGTACTGATTTCCTTCTAAACTCGCCTCTCGGCCTGCGTACCAACATAGGCGACTTCACAGCCGGACTGAACATCAGTAAGGTTCATCCTGCAAAACGTTCGGATTCATACTCGCTGAAGAACATTAAGACAAGTAAGGTGGATTACGAAGCGAATACCTGCGACTTCACCTTCTGTCGTGAAGACGGAGTCCCTGTCTTTGATCTGCAGATGGAAGTCTCTGACAATAACGTGGCGTTCCGTTATAATATGTGGCCGCAGAATGATACGCTTTGTTGCGTAGTGGATAGCGAGGCCACCGGCTTCGTTATGCCCGACGGCACTACAACATTTCTTTGTCCCCAGATGCAGCCGATGACCGGATTCGCACGCACCGCCCCAAGCTATGAGACCAACTACGACCTTGGTGACTCAATGGGTAAGAACGGCTGGGGCAATGGTTACACCTTTCCCTGTCTTTTCAGGAATGGCGAAAACGGATGGACCCTTATCTCGGAAACCGGTCTTGCCGGTGACTACGTAGCCTCTCATCTTGCCAACAAGGAAGGCAACGCTTATGAAATCGCATATGCTATGCCGGCCGAACTTAACGGATTCGGCTCTACCGGTGCGCAGATCGCTCTGCCGGGTGGAACACCTTGGCGCACTATAACGGTAGGAGAGAATCTTGCTCCTATTGTGGAGACAACCATACCGTTTGATGTCGTGCAGCCGCTCTATGAAGCTTCCAAAGACTATGATTACGGAAAAGGCAGCTGGAGCTGGATCATCAAGATGGACCCGAGCTGTAACTTCGAGGAGCAGAAGAAATATATCGATTTCTCCGCGGCTATGGGCTGGGATACAGTTCTTGTCGATGCACTCTGGGATAGTCAGATCGGCTACGAAGGAATCGAAAAACTTGCCGCTTACGGCAAGGAGAAAGGTGTCGACCTTTATCTGTGGTATAATTCCAACGGATCATGGAATGATGCTCCGCAGGGACCCCGCGGCGTCATGAACGATATAGTAAAGCGTCGTAAGGACATGAAGTGGATGCAGAAAAACGGTATCCGTGGAATAAAGGTAGACTTCTTTGGAGGCGATAAGCAGGAGACGATGCGACTATATCATGATATTCTCGCCGACGCCAACGACTATGGGATCCTCGTGATCTTCCACGGATGCACTCTTCCGAGAGGTTGGGACCGCATGTATCCTAATTTCGCAGCCGCAGAGGCTGTACTCGCAAGTGAGAATCTCCATTTCTCGCAGGGAATGTGCGATGCCGAGGCCAAGAATGCCGCGACTCATCCCTTTATCCGCAATGCTGTGGGAAGCATGGACTTCGGTGGAAGCACCCTCAACAAGTGGTATAATGCAAAGAATGAACCCGGCCGCGGCACTCAGCGTAAGACCTCCGATGTGTTTGCGCTTGCTACAGCCGTCCTTTTCCAGAGTCCTGTACAGCACTTTGCAATGGCTCCCAACAATCTGGAGGATGCTCCCGCATGGGCTGTGAATTTCATGAAAAGCGTGCCTACTACATGGGATGAAGTGAAGTTTATCGACGGTTATCCCGGCAAATATATAGTTCTTGCACGCCGTTCGGGCGACGATTGGTATGTAGCGGCCATCAACGCCGAGGATACTCCGCTAAAGACTGAGATTGACCTTCCCGGATACAATGCCGGAGAAGAGATTGCCATGTATAGTGATGACAAGAATCTGATCGGATCGGTGAGAACTGTCAAGGCCGATAAAAAAGGAAAGATAAAGCTCAACATTCCCACCAACGGCGCCACTCTCCTCAAATACTGATGATCAATCATCAATTAGGATAAATCCCGATTAATCGAGATAAATCAAGATTAATCTTGAAAAAACTGAAAATAACTAACACCCAATACTTCATGAAAACCGCCCAAAACCTCGAATCCAAAGGATTCTACAAGGTCTCGATGCTGAAATGCATCGGCTTCGGTTCAGGCGACCTCGCCCAGAACCTCATATATCAGACCATCAGCATGTATCTGCTGTTCTTCTACACCAATGTCTATGGTCTTGACCCTGCAGTCGCAGCCGTGATGTTTCTTATCGTCAGGATCATCGATGTCATCTGGGATCCATTGGTGGGAACTTTCGTAGACAAGCACGAACCTAAACTCGGTAAATACCGCTCTTATCTCGTACTTGGAGGCATACCCTTGACAGGTTTTGCGATACTTTGTTTCTGGAATGGCTTCTCCGGATCATTACTTTATGCCTATATCACTTATGTCGGCCTCTCTATGTGCTATACACTCGTAAATGTACCTTACGGAGCGCTCAACGCATCGCTGACCCGCGACACGGCAGAGATCACAAAGCTTACTTCTGTACGTATGTTTATGGCTAATGTCGGCGGTCTCGCTGTCGGAATGGGTATTCCAATCGTGCTGAAGCTTTTCGATCCTGCTGAGACCGAAGATATGTCTACACATGACTCCGCCTGGCTCGCTACAATGACCATCTACGGCCTCATTGGCCTTGCGCTTCTTTTCTTCTGTTTCTTCCAATGCAAGGAGAAAGTGGTCATGGACAAGTCGGAGACTGAAAATGTGAAGGTATCCGACCTCTGGATGGAATTTGTACACAATCGTCCGCTCCGTGTGCTTGCGTTCTTCTTCATCACGGCATTCGGAATGATGGCCATAGCCAATTCTGCAGGTGCTTACTACATCAACTACAATATGCATGGCAATGCCGGAGAACTTTCAATCTTCATGGGTCTCGGCTCGATTCCGGCATTTATCTTCATGCCGATGATTCCGGCCATCAAGAAGAAGGTCGGTAAGAAAGGTATGTTCAATATCTTCCTTGTGACGGCTATCGTCGGTATGACGCTTCTATATATTGTCACGGTAGTGCCGTTCCTTAAGCATATGTGGCTTGTCTATATCGCACAGTTCATTAAATCCACCGGCGTGATAGTCGCTACAGGATATATGTGGGCTCTTGTGCCGGAAGTGATTTCCTTCGGCGAATATACCCACGGACGCCGTATATCCGGAATAGTAAACGCACTCACAGGCATATTCTATAAAGCAGGTATGGCTCTCGGCGGTGTTGTCCCCGGTCTCGTGCTCTCTTTCGTAGGCTTTAACAGCGAGGCTGCCGAGCAGACAGTCTTCGCGCAGCAGGGTATCCTTTGGCTTGTTGCTATTATCCCGGCTATACTTCTTATCCTCGCTATGTTCATTATCTCCCGATATGAACTCAGCGACGAACGCATCGATGAAATCAACCGTGCCATCGAAGCGAGACACCACGATAAAGCGTAATGTATAATCATACGGACCGGTAGGGACGCACGGCTCGTGCGTCCTCCTATACTGAAACAGCATAAGAAAATCATGAAAAGACACTTTTTCCTCTATCTCTCGCTGGCGGCTTTAGCCGTATCCTGCTCTTCAAATAAGCCGGAGCAGGCTCCCTCTACAATGAAGGATGCATTTAAAGACGATTTCCTCATCGGTGCAGCCATAAACGTGCCCCTTCTCATGGGCGAGGATCCTAAAGCCGACTCAATCGTTGCCCTTCACTATAACTCCATAGTGCCTGAAAACTGCATGAAGAGCATGGAGATTCATCCCGAGAAAGACCGTTATTTCTGGGATGA
>JAIEBK010000053.1:0-1659 GCA_029070945.1 Muribaculaceae bacterium | reverse complement strand
GAACGATCCGGACTTAGCGGAATATCAGAAGACGATTGACGCGCTTTCTGAGACCGGTGTGAAGCTGATGATCACTGAACTTGACATTTCCGCTCTTCCTTTCGTGATGCAGGGAGCTAACACCGACGCCAACTTTGAACTGACGGAGGAACTCAATCCATTCCCTGACGGTCTTTCGGAAGAAAGGGAAAAGGAATGGAACAAGCGGGCTGCAGAAGTGATGGCTTTCTATCGTAAGAACGCAGACAAGATTGACCGTGTGACATGGTGGGGCACCCATGACGGAATGTCCTGGCGCAACGACTGGCCCGTCAACGGTCGCACTGACTATCCCCTGCCTTTCGACCGCAACTACAATCTCAAGCCTTTTATGCAGGACATAATAGAGAATTGATAATTTAGAATTTGGAATATATGTAGGGCTCAGCTCATGGAGCTGATATTGTGAAGAAACCTCAGACTTCAGCCTGACGCGAATACACAAAATAAATACATTATCGTCGGTATTTCAGAGACTAACAATTATGCATTGTGCATTATGAATTATGCATTTCTATTTATGAACAAAACACTTATATTATCCACCATGGCCTTAGGGGTCGTTGCCTCGGCGATAGCCGAGACAACGACTGTCAAGGATCACTTCAGGAATGACTTCCTGATCGGAGCCGCCATCCCGGTCCGTCATGTCAATGGCGAGGATCCGAGGGCCGATTCCATCGTAAGCCTGCATTTTAATTCGGTCGTAGCCGAGAACTGCATGAAAAACGGTGAGATTCAGCCCAGAGAGGGCGAATTCTTCTGGGATGATGCTGATAAATTCGTGAAATACGGCGAAGACCGCAACATGGCCATTATCGGTCATGCTCTTGTATGGCACTCTCAGCTTGCTCCGTGGTTTGCCAAAGACAAAGACGGCAACCTCGTCAGTCCTGACGTGCTGAAACAGCGTATGAAAGATCACATTTATGCTGTAGTCGGACGCTATAAGGGCAAGATCAAAGGCTGGGATGTGGTGAATGAAGCGATCGAAGACGACGGAAGCTACCGGAAGTCACCTTTCTATCAGATTCTGGGAGAGGAATATATTCCCCTTGCGTTCCGGTATGCACATGAGGCAGATCCGGATGCCGAACTGTACATCAATGATTTCTCCATGTTCAAGCCCGGAAAGCGCGAGGCTTATGTGAAAATTGTCAACGATCTCAAGAAGCAGGGACTGCGTATCGACGGAATCGGTATGCAGAGCCATATCGGCATGGACTATCCCGAGATGGATGAATACGAGAAGAGCATTGTTGATTTCGCCGGTACCGGCTGCAATGTGATGATTACCGAGCTTGACATGTCGGCGCTTCCTACTGTGCAGATGAGTGCTGACGTAGGCTCTATGTTCCGTATGAAGCCCGAAGAGCGACGTGAGGCGATGAAGAAATTCAACGTATATCCTGATGGCCTTCCCGAAGAAGTCAGCAAGGAATGGAACGACCGTATGGCGCAGGTTGTAGCCCTTTACAAGAAGCATGCCGACAAGATTTCCCGTGTTACCTGGTGGGGCACGACCGACGGTATGTCATGGAAAAACGGATTCCCCATTCCCGGCCGTACCGACTATCCGCTCCTCTTCGACCGCAATTATAACATGAAGCCTTTCATGCA
>JAIEBK010000052.1:11139-17235 GCA_029070945.1 Muribaculaceae bacterium | reverse complement strand
GATTCTATTCCGATTTTTCAAAAATATTAGCTAAATCTCAAAATTAATACGTAAATTTGCGTATGAAAAAGAAAGATAACAACGGGATAATCATATGTCAATACGTAAAAATTCCTAAATATTTTTCCGCGAACTTTCCGCGAACTTTCGCGGGAAATAAATTAATGCGAATGATAAACTGCTTATTATATGCATATTATATAAGTCCGTAAAAAAAACATTCCGCGAACTTCCGTGATTTTTTCCGCGAACTTTCGCGGAAAATAACAGTCAACTCTACAAGAAATCGACTCAATCGAACAACGTCAAACTTCCAACGTACAACGTAAAAACGTATGAACAATCCTTTCGACTATACGCCTGATGCCGATTGTGACAAGGCTTTCCGGGAACTGACAGTCAGAATCGAGGCTCTGAAGAAGAGCAGTCGCCCGGAGGATGCCAGTCTCTGTCGTGAACTCGAGGCAGGGAAGATGCTCGGTGTGCTGATAGCGGAGGATGCCGAAGGCGTACGTCATACCCTCTATGCCTTCTCCGGTCAGCTTGGCGATACGGGCTTCCATCACCGGGACTTCGTAGGTCCGGTCTTCGACTATCTTCAGCCATACGGTCATTTCAAGACAAATGAGGCCGGCATATCCAGCCAGAACGTAGAGATTTCCCAATTCGAAAAGGGAGCTCTGTCCGATATAAGAAAGGTATACGAAAGCGCGAAAGAAAGACTCGATGCTGAGGTATCGGAGTTTAAGGAAAAATGCCGCCTGTCAAAAAAAGAACGGCAGCTTAAACGAGCCGAGGGAAACATCAACGATGAGGAACTCGCAGCTATGATTCGTCAGAGTCAGTTTGAGAAAGCCGAACTCCATCGCCTTAAGAAGCAAGTTGCAACCAAACTCGAACCCTATGAGGCTAAACTAAAAGAAACACAGTCTCGCCATGATGCTATGAAGGAAAAGCGGCGCAGGGACTCCGAAGGGTTGCAGAAATGGCTGTTTGAAAATTTCCGTGTCCTAAACGCAAGGAGTGAAAGCAGGAGTCTCAGTGAGATTTTTGCAGAGACTTCGTTGAGGATACCACCTTCGGGTGCCGGTGAATGCTGCGCTCCGAAACTGTTACAGACCGCATATCTGCAAGGCTGGACACCGGTGTCTATGGCTGAATACTGGTACGGCAGACCCAAGGAAGGTGAACTGCGGATACATGGTCGGCACTATCCCGCATGCCGGGGCAAGTGTCTTCCCATACTTACCTGGATGCTTCAGGGACTCGACATAGAGCCACCTCTCGACAGTGAAGCCCGATCCATCGCTCATAAAGAACCGGAAATCTTATTCGAAAACCAATGGTTTTGCGTGGTAGAGAAGCCATCCGGAATGCTCTCCGTTCCGGGTAAAGGAGCTGCGGTTTCCGTGCAGGAATGGCTTCAGGAAAAATATGGACCGGACCGACAGGTCAAGATGGTCCATCGCCTCGATCAGGATACATCAGGCTTGCTGATAGCCTCCTTCGGTCCGCTTCCGTTCAAAATGCTCCAGACCATGTTTGCCATGCGGAGGGTTAAGAAGACATATGTCGCTGTCTTGGAAGGTGATTATCGAACAAAAGGTATCCCTCAGGAAGGCCGAATAGAGCTCCCGCTATCTCCTGACTGGCTTGACCGTCCCCGCCAGCGTGTGGATCCGGAGGGAGGCAAGCCCGCATCTACCGACTATGAATTCACAGAAGTCTCCGGAGATCGAAGCCGGGTGGTGTTCCATCCTCTGACAGGACGTACACACCAATTGCGGATTCATGCCGCCTCGGAAATGGGACTCGGCATTCCGATAGCCGGCGACCGTCTTTATGGCGTGAATACCGGTAAAGCCCCGGAACGTCTTCTTCTCCACGCCCACATGATAGAATTCACGTTCCCCTTAGACGGCCGCCACTATTCCTTCGAATCCCTCATACCCTTCTGATCCTACTTCGCCTTCGCCAATCTGAACGTAACCGGATAGGTGTAGCGGGTCTTCACAGGCTTGCCGTTGGCATATCCGGGCGTCCAGCGGGGCAGGCTCCTTATGACCCGGAGCGCCTCGTTGTTGAGCGCGTCGTTGATACCTCTCACCACTTTCGGCACAGTGACCGCCCCGTTCTTATCTATTATGAACTCCACGATCACACGGCCTTCGATTTTTGCTTTTGCCGCTCCGGCAGGATATTGGATGTGGTCTTGAATCCATCTGGTAAGTCCGGCTGATCCTCCGTTGAATTTTGGCGCCACAGGTACCCCCTTCATATCATATATATATTCAGGTATCTGCTGCTTCTCCGCAATAGGTTGGGCATCCTGTTTAGGTATGTCAGACTGCGGCTTTTTCTTCGGCAGATCAAATCTTACCAAATAGAGCGCCTTGGTATTGACAGGCTTCCCCTTATATTTGCCAGGAACCCATTTAGGCATCGACCTGATCAGCCTGATGGCCTCCTGCTTCATTGATTCATCTGCGTCCTTGCTCATTTCATTTATGGCAACATCCCGGATTGTTCCATCCGCGCTTACCACAAAGTCAACCATCACTGTCCCTTCGATTCCTTTGGCAAGTGCCTCTTTGGGATAACGCAGGTTCTCCTTCATCCATTTCGAGTAATTCTGAATGCCATCCATGTCGTCATCTCCGGGAAAATGAGCCTGTGAATCGCACATCCAGGGCAATATTATCTTCTTTTCCTCAGGGATATCCGCATTCATGACCGAATCCGCTTTTGCATAGCCCTTTTGTCGTGATGCTTTGGCTCGGTTCAATGCATCCAGGACGGCATCGTCCAGTTTCGGAAGTTCCTTCATTCCGTGTTCCTCACACCATGCCTTCACTCTGTTGATCTCCTCAAGGGTCTCGTCATTTATATCAGGCAGAATACCGGTAAACATTCTGTATCTGGTCGGGAAGGAAAAGTCTGATCTTCCGCTTTCCTCCTTTTCGAGTTCCACAAAGGTCTCGGAAGGATTTTCTCCGAAGCGTATGTTGTCAAGAACTTCACGTATATATTTATCTTTATCCTGAATGGACCTGTAGTTAAACATCAGTCTGAGCAGAATGGCCGGGTGGTTCTTTTTCCGGAGATATATACCCACTCCATGGGTATAATTGTCCATGAAGCTGTGGCGGGTCAGATCTAATTCATAGATAGCGGCAGTGTCAGCGTTTGCGTATTTCGACATATCCTCTTCCGCGATGATGGTGACCATAGGCCTGACGTCAAGGTGCATGTCGTTGTGGATCATTCGCAGGTCTGCTTCAATTTTTTGGCTTCCATGCGGACCACTTAAATATAAAGGCCTGGGAGATCCCGGGAAGTTCAATAGTATTTGCGGATAGCAGACAGCGACCTTACAGCTGTCATCTTCTACGATCGCTCCTATATCCACAGGCTGGCAATCAATATTTAAGTATTCCTCACCGCGCCCCATAGATTTCCTTACCTCAGAGAGACCACGAATACTGACAGGAGTATAGTTTTGCGGTAGGCTGATGTAGACGTCATGTTGTCTGAGCAACTCCACATAGTCGTTATATGCCTTATCCGTATCCCTGTAGTCCATGGGATTCAGGATTACACCCTGAGCTGCGAACGAAGCAAGCAGAAGCATCGTCATTATTATTGCCGTATGTTTCATAATTTCAATATTTATAGTTGATAATTGATCGTTAATCATTGATCGTTGATCGTTAAACTAAAGCATTGACAGGAATAGTTCTTTATCCTTTGCCTGGTGTTCCTCGATATGTTTTTTGATGCGGTGACGCATCGTGCGGGCAGCACCGGTCGATTTCAGCTCGAGAATGGTCGTGATCGACTGTATAGAGAAGTCAGCGAAGGATAGCATCACGAAGCGGTAGTTCCGCTCCGTCATTCCCGGATATTGCTCACGGAAGCGAATCATTATATTATCGAAATAGTCGTTCACAAAACTCTCGATTCCTACGATGGTCTCGTCGCTGTGAAGTGTTGAGATCAGGCGTGTCACATTCTTGCCAAGTATCGCGTATCCGTCGCTGGTCTCGGGCACACAGCTTGAAATCTCACACAGGGAGTTGATGATGGCGTAATGGCGAGGCGGTTGTTTTTTCTCCGGAGTCGCGTCATGGGAATCCATTACCTCTGTGTTGTGGCGATCTATTATCTTCTGCAGCCGGTCGATGTCGGAGATCAGCGTTTCGCTCTGGTCTGCCTTCTCTCTGAGTCGTCGCCGGTAGAAGACAGAGACCGCTATTATAAGTGCTGCAAAGAGTATGGCGATTGCCGCCGCCATCCACATTATCCGTCGGGTAGTGCCGAGTTCTTCATGCCGGCGTTCAGACTGCTCTTTATAATAGTCGCTTACGATAGACGTATATGGATGGGTGAGGAGATGCTGACGGGAGTCCACATACCTGCCGTAATGCCGGCTTAAAGCTTCGTAGGCAGTGTGGTAGTCGAGGAGTCCCGCAGCGAGAATCGCCTCGCTGAGGTCGAGCTCAGTGCTGTCTGTAGGCTCGAACATATATATCCGTGCCTCTTCAAGAGCCCGGGTGGCTGAGGCGTAGTCTTCCATTGCGCAGAAGATACGTGCTTTCTTCGACCACTCCGCAGATGTCAGCTCATGGGCGAACATCTCCACCGAGTCAAGATGGATTATCGCTTCCTGATACTCCTTACGGCTGAGTCTCGCGTTCGCCATGGCGCGATGGTAGGCGGCATTGAATGCCGGCGCATCTTTCATCTCCGGATTCCGGCGCGCCGATTCCAGCACTTTGAGGGCACTGTCAGCACGATTTAGCGATATCAGGGCTTCCGCAAGCGACAGTTCCTCCCCGATAGCATGTACAGGCTTCCCGGCAAGCTCGAAACAGCGACGTGCGGAGTCTGCATATTCAAGATGTTTGGACTCCACCAACAGTGAGCGGTAGATATCCGCCTGCTCGCGGTAAGCCATGCCGCAATAGAAGTCATCACCGGCCGTATTGGCTTTCTTAGCAGCCTCTATCAGCGAGATCAGGGCGGCGGCATAGTCTTTATTATAACCATGGATCACACCGTTGTAATACAATGCCTGGATCTCAAGGCTGTCGCCGCGACCTCTGAAATAATCCGCTGCCATAGATGTCAGCGAATCATTGTGAAAGCGTTTCAACGCCTTTTCATTAGCTTTAGCGAGGAGCAGGGCATACCATGCCTGAGTCTCCATGTCAGTGTCGCGACTGTCAAACGTTTCCAGAATCTTCAGGGCGGAATCGGGTTGTTCGTTTATCAGCAGGTCCGCCTGTCTGAGAGTCTCGCGTGCGTTTCTGTGGCCGCATCCGACTGCAATCAGTACCATCGACAATGTGAGTGCTATCGTCTTTTTCATGGTTGCGAAATTGTTGTTTTCATGGTTGCAAAATTAGGTAAAAAACCATTTAAAAGCAAATTTCAAGGCGTCACACGGCGTTACATCCGCTGATTTTTGCGTATATGTAAATAATTGCAGATTAAATATATATCCATTATAAGAAAAAAATATTTTATTACATTGTGTTATCAAGTAAGACACGCCTCCGGCTCTTGACCGGAGGCATGTTGAAATATTGCGAATTTAATTTACTTTACGATAATTTTACAGACCAAAGCCGGATTGCCGGAGGTAGAGACCGAGACGATATAGACACCGGGGTGAGATACGGGAACTATACCGGAGTCCGTGACAGTCTCTTTAGCAATAAGCGTACCATCGGGGTCGCTGACCGAGACAATTGCCTTGCCATCTACCTTGATGCCGATATTTCCGTCGGCATCATAGACTGTGGCGTCTGACATGTATATACTTTCCACCCCCGCCTCGTCGGCGGTAAGAAACCTGAAGAGGACCGGTGTCTTCTTGTCCGTATATATGTATGATCCTATCTGTCTGCTGTCAACTCCGAAATAATCCGAGCTGCTTTTCCACATGGCTCTCATGTTGTAGCCACACTCGGCTTTCTCCACCTGTATTGACTTTGCCGTCGCGGGCTCTTCGCTGCCAAGCCCGGTCCTCCAGTAATTCTCTCCTTCCGTCATATATCCGTCGCCTGTGCTCAGGCTGAAGAAAGATGTGAA
>JAIEBK010000052.1:0-11039 GCA_029070945.1 Muribaculaceae bacterium | reverse complement strand
GTGAAGTTTTTCTTCAGCTTAGGTGTGAACTGATATGATGGATCTGACATGTCAAGTTTTCCAAGACGGAATTTGCCGTCGCTTCCGTTCGCGTCGCTGTGAAGAAACAGTCCCGACTGAGCTTCCTGTATAAAATAAATCTTATCCGGCTCGAAAATTACTCTTTCGGATGAATCAGCCACAGGTTCGGCCTTTCTAAGTGCCCGGATTCCGAGTTCAGCGGCCGATGACCATGCATTGCCGTTCACTTCCGACCGGGCTATCAGCCTGAAGTATCTGGCGTTGACGGGAGCGGAAAGCTCCACTATCTGTTCGCCAGCCACATCCTTGAAAGTTCCGGTTGCGGCCGGTGCGCCCCACACCTCCGGGTTATTGCCGAAATACACCTCGAATTCCTTCACCCGACCGTTGCTCATGTCAGAACGTCCTTCATACACGAAACCTGTCACCTCGTAGGTGTCGTGCATGTCAATGATTATCTCGTGGGGACACGGTGTCTGGTTGCCGCCGTAGCTTGTGTGCCAGATGGTAGAGGAATTATTGTCGATGGCACGTTTGGCATCTTCGCCCCCTCCCTGGTTGCTGTCTACGCGATATACGCTCCATTTGCTCTTGTCGATAAACATCTCCACCTCTGTTTCCGTAACAATGCTCCTCGCCAGACCGGACTTCTCGGCATAGGCCATCACGGTTCCACCGTCAGGTAGATTTATCGGGTTGGAGTAGGCAAGATAGTTTTTACCCTTGTCGAGACTGTAGCTTATAGAGGCACCGGCAGTGGAGGTGGACAGTGTCACCTTCCCTTTGTTGGCGGAAATCACCACCGGCTGGCACTGCGGACTTGCCACGCGAGCTTTCGCTACGAGCTCACTGTCGTTCAGTTGCCGGCTTAACGGCATCAATATGAAGTCGAATGTGGTGGTCTTCGCGCGTAGCTCATACTTCTCGAGAACGTCCGGGCCACAGCTGGCATTGCCGAGAGCTCGCATATCTGCATCGATGCAGACTACCGTCTTGTCGGCAAATTTCGCCTGATAAGGGTGCTTGGCGCGACTCTGAGCCGTGATATTGTCGGCGGGACGCCAATGTGTCGCGGTGGCCGACATCTGTCCCGGTGCCACGACCATCAGTCCTTTCCCTCCTTCATCGGTAAGCGATATGAAGCGCACGTCTTCCTTGTTTCCTGTCTCCTGAGGGAGGATATACGGAGTCCACTGCTCTGTGACTGTGCTGTGGTAAAGGCCCGGGAAGCAGGATTCCTTGCGGTCGCGGTAGTTTTCCCAAGGTCCGCGGCCATACCATGTGTATTGCTCGTAGTCTTTCGGCATATCGAACGTGAAGCCAATGCGTGGGATAATGACATTCTTTCTCGAAGGCGTGATGATGGAGCTTACCGCAATCGCGCCGTCAGGCATCACTGTATAAGACATCTGCGCCTTGAAAGACATCGGTGAGCTCCCCGATCCGGTATAGGTATTATTTACGGTGAGAGTGACGCTTCCGTTGTCGTTTGCCTTTGTTGTCCACTCTCCGGGAGATACCTTAAGGTTGCGGAGTCCCATGCCGTCCCATGTTCCTTTCTGCCGGCCGTCATTGTCTGTCGGCAGACGGAAGGCGTTCAGTTTAAGGGGAGAGTCGATGATGTCCTTGCCGTTGAATGAATATGATTCAAGCTCTCCGGTGGTCTTTGAGAATACTGCCTTGAAATCGGAAGTGCCGACTGTATAGTCTGATGTATTTTCTTCTACGTCGATTCTGCTATCAGACGATGCTGCATATGGGTCCTTGTGAAGTGCGCCGCGCAGCCTGAACTGCTCGGAGGCTACCTCATATCCTGCTTCCGCCCAAGGAGTCGCATTTTTCTCAGTGACTGAGAAGCGCACAAAATATTCCGCACCCTCCGCGGGGGTAGCAGGAAGAAGGCCGGAGAGCGAGAAGCGTTGCGTCTTTCCCCCTTTCACATCGATGCCGTCGATCTGCCCGCTGCTTATCTCGATACCGTCTTCAAGCACGGTATAGCGTATGTCGTAGGCGGAAAGATCGCGGAAAGCCATCTTGTTTCTGATCTCGAACTCATATGTCAGGCTATCCTTCATCGTGAAGTCTGCCGGCTGGTAGATCTTCTTAACGTTGAGTGCTTTCGCGGAGTAAGAGCAGTCCGGGAAAACCACACCGTTGATACAGAAATTGCCGTCGTTCGGATTATCGCCGAAATCGCCGCCGTATGCCCAGTATGACTCATCCGGTTTGCCCGGTACTGGCATCCTGAGGCCCTGGTCTTTCCAGTCCCAGATGAATTCTCCGGCGAGCGCGGGATATTTCTCATAGAGGTCATAGAACTCCCGCTGGTTGCCCATCGAGTTGCCCATCGAGTGCGTGTTCTCGCACTGAAGGTGAGGCTTCACTTTCTGCCCGCTGTTCGCCTGGTTCTGGCGGTCACGTCCTATACTTTCCATCCAGTCCAATCCTCCGTACATAGTGCTCGACACGTCGGCATAGTCACTGTTTCCCTCATAGTGGGTAAGGCGGGTCTTGTCAAGGTTTTTGACGGCGGTGGATACGGCCTTGAAGTTCGGACCGTTACCCGACTCGTTGCCGAACGACCATATCAGGATGCTCGGATGGTTACGCATCCAGAGCACATGGTTTTCGTTGCGCTCCACCATCGCATTCTTGAAGGCCTCCACACTCGAGAGCTTTGTGTTGGCGTGGCATTCCACGTCGGCCTCCGCAATCATATATAGCCCATATTTGTCGCAGAGGTCGTAGAAGTAAGGATTGTTGGGATAGTGGCTTGTGCGCACTGCATTGATGTTGAGGCTCTTCATCGTCATCACATCCCGCTCCATCTCCTCGCGAGGCACAGAGCGTCCGTATTCTCCGCTGAAGTCGTGGCGGTTTACTCCGTGTATCAGCAGAGGCTGCCCGTTTACCAGGATCTCGCCTTTCCTGCCGATCTCGATCTGTCGGAAACCGAGCTTGTGGCCTCTTACGTCTATCTCCTTGCCTTCACCGTCCGTAAGTGTGAGCGAGAGATCGTAGAGGTTCGGTTCCTCGGCGCTCCAGAGTTTAGGGCCACTTACCGGAAAGGATATGCTGTAATCCCCGCTCTGACTTACGTCCACTGACTTTTCTGCCACAAGCGCTCCGCCGTCCATTATCCTTGCCGTAAGGGTGCCGTCGATGGGTATTCCCTCTATTTTCGCCTCGATCTTCACGGTAGAGTTGGTATAATTGTCGGTGAGGGAAGTCGTAGCGAAATAGTCGCGTATCTGGGTCTTGGGTGCCGACCAGAGGAATACGTCGCGCGTGATTCCGGTCATCCGCCAGTAATCCTGACACTCAAGGAATGATCCGCTCGTGAATCTGTATACCTGCACCGCTATCGTGTTCTCACCATTCTTGAGGAGGTCTGTTATCTTGAATTCAGAAGGTAGATATGAGTCTTCCGCGTATCCGGCAAACATACCGTTCACCCATACGTAATAGCCGTGTCCTGCACCATTGAAACGGACATATACATCCCTGCCGTCCCATTCCTCAGGAACGGTAAACGTACGTCGGTAGCTTCCCACGGGATTCTTCATGTTCTCATTGTAGGTGAACCATCCCGGACGGCTTGCCATAACGCTGTAGGTCTTCTCGTCATAGCTGAAAGGGTATGCCACGTTGCAGTAGAGCGGCTTATCCCATTTCTTGCCGGTTCTTACGCCGTAGACCTGCCATGCCGCCGGCACATCGATATCGTCCCAGCCCTCGACGGAATACTCCGGAACCTCGAAACCTGCGGGATTCTTACCAGGATCAGCCACCCACTTGAACTTCCATACGCCGTTAAGCGACTTGTAGTATGGCGACTGTTCGATACTGTTGTCGCCGACAGCCGAAATGTCGGAAAGCGGAATGCCGAGCGTGTGAGCCCGTTCACGGTTGATATTGGTGACGCTTACGTCGTCCCATTCCTTATACGTCTGAGCGCTTGTCGTGGCAAATCCGCTTGCCGCGACAATAGCCGCCAAAGTAAGAATCCTTTTCATGGTACAGTTCTAAAGGGAATTTTTGTAAATAATCTTTTGCTGATGCAAATATACGAATAAAATATTCATTTTGCAAGCATTTATTCCAAAAAGCAATCCCATCAAACAAGAAATCTACTTTGACGACCATTTGCATCAATGAAAACATTAGAATCCTTTTTGAGCATTAGATCCACAAGCAATACTGCATGTTCTTTTTCTTCTTTCAAAGCATCTTTCGGACGCCATGCCACAATAAACCGTATGGAGGCAGAAACAACTTTATAGTTTTTCCCAGCCCACAACTGCAACTCATCTTGCATTTTTTGTGATAATTGGGCAAGGACGTTATTACTATCCCATTCATATAAATAGTTATTCTCAAAACGAAGTCTCTGACCCGCCCTGAGAGCGAGTATCTCATTTTTCCTTGTTTTGAAAAAACCAAGGTTTACATCTTTGTGGGATAACTGGAGAACAATTTCGTCAGGCATACCATACTGTTCCTGACATACAAGGTGCTCATCAGCAGGCATACGATCAAAAAGGGATGTGTCGGTATGGATAAACAAACGTTCTTTAGCCCGGGTTGCTCCTACATAATAGCGTCGCAGTTCTTCGTTTCTGATGGTCTGAGGAGTGGCGATGAGCATATAGACATCGTCAAACTCACGCCCTTTTGCCTTGTGAATAGTAGATACTACTACATCCGCACCCGAAAAGTCACAAAAATCTTCTATAGACGATTCAAAGATAAACTCCTTAAAATCCGTATAATATTTTACTTTGTTTGTCTGCTCAAATAAGGATAGACAGCGTTGCAGATAATTAAGACTTGACGAATTGGAATATACAGAAAAGGTCTTTTGTTTCGCCTTTTCCCATACATCATCCGGAATAACAGGCGTATGACTGGCTTTCCCAATTTGTTTGAGAAACATACGGACTTCAGCCATATTATAGAACCGGAATCCATCCATATTCTGCACCAGTCTGCTGTTCAATCCCTGCTTACGTAACAAAGCTACCAGAATTACAGCCTCTTCGTTTGTCTGAGTCAATACACACGTTGAACCATTGTGACGATGCCTCACTACATCATCTACAAGAGGCTCGTACATTATGTGAGAGACGTGATGGCGTATAAAGACATTTCCTTCTTTATGTTTCATAGAAACAATCGGATTAGTCTTCATTCTTCCCGCAATTCCATTTGCAAGTACATTAGCAAAATCAACCACATGACGAGAACTCCGGTAGTTCTCTGTCATTTCAATAAATCGAGCATCCGATTCTTTTAGCAGTTGTGTCATGTAGCGCGAGTCTGAACCTCGGAACTCAAATATATTCTGGTCATCATCCCCGACGGCAATTACCCGCATTTCCTCGTTGAATGACATAAGGGCACGTAGCAGAGCGTACTCTTCCGCACTCATATCCTGTGCTTCGTCAATGACCAAAACCGTTTTTGCTATACGATTTGGCTCAACTTCTCCATTGGTAATCATCTGTGCAGCCCTTGTCACCACATCCTTAGCGCTATCAAGACTGCCAATTCTACCCAATAGGTCGAAACAATAGGAATGGAATGTCTTAATTTCAACAAAGTGGGCAGCATTGCCTATAAGCCCAAGTAAGCGTTGCTTGAATTCTGTAGCGGCAGCTCGCGAGAAAGTAAGCATTAACAGCTGTTCATGCTTGACATCTTCAAGTAAGAGCAAAGAAGCAAGCTTATGTACCAATACCCGTGTTTTTCCACTACCAGGACCAGCGGCAACCACTATACAGCGAGATTCCTTGTCGGAAATAATCTCCATCTGTTTTTCAGACAGGGCTCCGAAAATATGTTTATACTTCTCAGGAGTGACGTTACGCTCTATCTCACGAACACGCTCACCTTTAAAATATTTTGAGACAAACCGCTTGTAATCCATCTGAAAGTAGTCAGAAACATATTGCAACGCAGCATTATAGTCTCGCACCATCAGATTGGCATATTCGCCCACTATATGAATCTGCTGAATCTTTTGCTTGTAAAACTCACTGAGCATGCGGTAGTCGTCTTGTTTGTATCGCGATCTGTTATCTTTGATACGGCGGATATCCATAGCGTTATAAAGCACAAGAAATCCTCCTTCAAGTTTCAGAGCTCCAATCTTTGACAGATAGAGTAATGCTTCCTCGACATCATCCAATTGCACATCACTCATGGTCTCCATCAGGGTATTACCGTTGTTTCTCAAATCATTAAGTAACTCCAAGACAGAAAACCGAACATCTCTATTTCCCACACCGGATTCATTCGGCTGCGATGCAAGCCTGTATAACCAACCAATTGCAAACTGACATATCTCCAGACGCTTCTCAAAACGCCTCATGGTTGATGTCATATCAGCCTGCCATGACAATTCAATATTGTGTGAACCATCCTCTTTCTTATGCGTATAGCCTTTGACCGTCAGAAAATATAATAACGTACGGATATCTTTTTCTGTCGCTGTCTCGACACCTTCTTTTTGAGCATTGTCGTTCAACTGTTTGTAGGAGATTCGACATGTTTCAGGAGACATATAGCCAAGGATGTAGCGTTCAAGTTTCGTGAAACGTTCCAACAACCGTTTCGATTTATTTTCCGACTCCCCCGCATCATACAGATAGGCAGATATATCTTTAGAGTCGGCAAGAATCCCTTCCTGTCGCATACGCACAACGCTTGATACTACTTCGCTCTTGCTTAGACCAAGAATGTCTGCCAGATAATCTATGCGCGATTCCGCTTCTGCATCCTGAACCTTGACAGTGTATTTCTGCGATATCAATGATCTGATGATACGAACGGCTTTCTCCACCTCATCTTTTTCAAAAAGCAGGGACTCTGTAATACGCAGCCGGGCTTCCTCCATGTTCTTAACAGTTATACCGGTGGCATATACATGTGGCACATTGTTTCCACGCTCCAGATATCCGGCTTGCTCCAGAGCAGCCAAAGCTGTACGGACACGAGTCTCTATTTCAGAGACCGAATCATCCCACCCGGCCTGTCGCGCGATTTCCAAAGCAGAGCAGCACACACGCATACGTTGCCTGGTTAAATCTTTCACTGCTTTCCATACCTGCTGTATCTCACTGATACTTAATTTTGTCTGGTTGAGCAGGATAAAATGCTTATCAAGATCATCATCGCTGTATAATACAAAACAGCGGGCTTCAAGCTGCGGATCACGACCAGCACGACCACCTTCCTGAACATAATTCTCTAACGAATCAGAAATATCGTAGTGTATGACCAGTCCCACGTCTTTTTTGTCAACACCCATTCCAAAAGCAGAGGTTGCAACAATAATACGTACCTGGTCGTTCATAAAGGCTTCCTGATTGGCGATCTTGTCTTCCACATTCATCCTGCCATCGAACGGCAATGCCTTGAATCCATCCCGTGTGAGTTTTTCTGCCAATTGCCTTGTACGTTTGGTTCGAGACACATACACGATGGCAGGGGAAGATGATTCTGCAATCAATGAACGCAATTTCATGTATTTTTCCTCATCAGTATCTACATGAATGACCGAATAACGCAAGTTCTTACGAGTTGCAGATGAAGCAAAAATCTGAAGATCTATATTGAGAGTTTTCTTAAAGTAGTCGCATATGTCTTGTATCACCTTCTGCTTTGCCGTAGCCGTGAAACAGGAAATCGGTATTGCCTTACAATTATTCTTTTTCTTCTGATATTCACTTATAAATTTGCCGATATATAGATAATCAACCCTAAAGTCCTGACCCCAAGAAGAGAAACAATGCGCTTCGTCTATTACAATACGCACTAAATCGCGTGCAAGCAATATTTTCTCTATCGTCTTCGACCGCAGCATCTCGGGAGAAATGTATAACAGAGATGCATCTCCATCCATCACTCGCCGTATAGCATCTGAACGGCTGATAGGATCCAGCAGGCCATTGATAGTGACTGCATCCGTAATTCCCCTTTCAGCCAGATTATCCACCTGATCTTTCATCAAAGACTGTAAGGGCGAGATAACAACAGTAAGACCATGTACAGAATACCCTTCCATTAAGGCAGGCAATTGGAATGTCAGAGATTTTCCTCCCCCTGTAGGAAAAATAGCCAACAGCGATTTATGATCCACTGCTGCACGAACGGCATTCTCCTGTAGAGGTTCCCCATCATAAGTCCGGAATTTGTCAAAGCCGAAGAATCGATTGAGATTAACATGCACATCAAGTTCCTCATTGCAATAAGGGCAGCCCTCGTTACATTTAGTATGCCGAAGAAGTCTCAGCAGATTCTCAACATTCGGATAATTATGCAGAACCCATGCAGGAGTAATCGACCGATGATCCGTTGTATCTATTAATGAAAGCGCGTAGGCCAGTTCAATGGGGTACTTATGAATCGCACTTTCTATATCAGCATGCGTGCAAATCCGATCTCTGTATTCTGTACGAATCAGTTCAGCTAAAGATTTCTTGGGGGTGTCCCCTGCATTGACAAAAACCAGGAATCCCTCAAACTCCTTCTTATCTTTAAGCAGCGTTGAGAAAATCATCTGTTTAGAGATTGAAAGACTGTTCCATCGGGCTATCTCATCCATCAGTAAGTCCCGGGCTTTCTCGCAATCATTTACAGGATTGTTCATCTGGTCGCTTACCAGTTTGTCATCTTTTACCAACCTATGATAGGGACGTTCAGGAAAAAGCAGAGGAGACAAATAGAGAGTATCAACCAGGATGAAGGAGTGTGTGTCTTCGCCAAATAAATACTTAGCATCATGATGAATGATGTTATGTCCACAAATAAACTCCACATCCTTAAGGAAATTAAACAGTCCTTGCTTACCGGCAGCATGGTATACCGCGCCATCCCACCTGACAGCTCCGATATCATGGATCTTTTTATCACGCAATCCAACCTCAACATCCACAACACAATAACGGGAAGCATCATGCGACATTTCCCAAAGACCACTCCGTCTATTTTCGACTCCGTTAATTGTATTAATGATTCTATTCCAAAAGGACATTTGTCTTGGATATTTATATTTCAGAAAACTCCATTATAATTTTGCTAATGGGACCACAGTGTTCTTCTCTAATTGTCTACAACGACACAAGATTAGACAAAAAATAGGCGATGAAATAACTTGAAACGCGAATTATGTCTGTTTTATCCGATAACGTTGATTGGGATGATTGGGAATTGATACATACTCTCTTTCCAATACACCCTTAGAGATTAAACCAGGTAGAACATGATTTCGGAGATATGACTTATCTTTACCTAATATCCGAGCGAAATCTTGAATTGTACGCCAGTCTGTGGCAATCTCGCAAATGAGTGTTTCCATCTGAGGCTGACTCAAACGCTTCCTCTTTAAAAGAATGCGAATTTCTTCACTCAACCCGAACTCATCTATAATTATATTAATATTATCTTTAGAGCTGTCAACATTAGGAGCTAAGCTATCAACATTAGGAGCTAAGCTGTCAACATTAGGAGCTAAGCTGTCAACATTACCCTTATTACCTTCAACATTATCAATAGCAGATTCGCTTGCAAGCCTATACTTGGTACCACGACCATAGCCGTCAGACATTAGCCATCCTTGCTTACACATTTGCTGAAGTAATGAGGTGATATCTGATTTATGGAGTCTAAGAACAAATCTTAGGCGCTCATTTGCCACATGCCCTTCTGTCAATGCCAATGCCAAAACGGTTTGAACTTGAGACGATAAATTCTGAGCGTCTAAGCTAAGTCGCTTACTCAATTCTTTCAATACTTCCGGTTGAATCAGAGATTGCATTGATAGCCAAAATTCAACCTTATCAGGCCGGGTACGTTCAAAAATAAATGGAGCTTTCCAATTATTTCTTCTCCAACCTTCCATTATCTTGGCTCCTCCACTTCCCGCTTTTTCAGCTGGACCTAACATCATAAACATTTTTTGAAGAGTCGGATTCCTACATATGCTTTCCCCTCCATCAAAAAATTGTTCCTGAGATACTAACATCGTACCTGGATTAGAGAAAAAATAAGTACCATTTTTGAATATAACTCTCAACGACCCTTCTGCTTTATAATCTGAATGCACACAAAGGTTTACAAAAACCTCTCTAATGGCCACATGAGCCGGAGACTGATCTATTCGTTGATTATCCTTGATGCTAAATGGTTTTGGCAGGAAACTCTGTAAACGTGGGAGAGTACGGAGGTAAAACTGAAATAGATTCGCCTCCCAAGTCCCATCTGGATAGATTCTATCCAGCCAACGTTCAGTGTCACTAAATGTGGTTTCATTTCGATAGTCCGGGAAGAAGTTAGGTAAACATTCATCATCAGTGATTGCATCTGATTTTCCGAACATCAAGATACCTGCAACTGTAAACCCCTCTTCTCCTGATCCTCTGTCTTTTCTATATGCACCGAGTTGCTTCAGAAAACTAAAATCATCTAAAGTTGACCAAACATGGTCTGGCTTGGCAATATTGAATAACTGACGATACTGACGGAGAGATTCCTTATCAATATCATCAATTGTAAAACCTTTAAGAATACGTTTGTCAGTAGTGCGTGTAAGGTCGGCATCCGCAAACATTCTTTGTACTTCGCTTCGTGTGCATTTAAAATCGCCCTCATAACCTCGTCTATAGGTACCATTATAAGGATCAAGCCCTATATGAATTGGTCGTTGGTCTCTACTCGCACTAGGAACCTTTATTATCAAAAGGTAAAACCCATCAAACTTTAATGTTCGAACATCGGCATTATTCAGTAGGTTAATGTTAATCTTATTCTTATTTGCGAGCCCGGACCATAAATCTTTTTGTAGTTGATCAATATCCGACACAGTCAAATTATCTGACTGTAATTTACCTTTTTTCTCTTTTAAACCTATGACAATGACTCCCCCATTTGAATTTGCAAACGCACTATACGTTTCCCAGAATGAACCAGGGAAACCTCCTTTACCACCTTTAAATTCTAGTTCTTCATTTTCAATA
>JAIEBK010000051.1:135787-138482 GCA_029070945.1 Muribaculaceae bacterium | reverse complement strand
TTATATAACGATTTAAATATTTGTTTTACAATATAATCTCATGTGTTTTTCTTTCTAAGGAAAAAAAATCAAATTTTTTTTTCCTTAGAAAGAAAAAATTTCGTAACTTTGTGGAAAATAGACGATATGGAACGAATTTACGAAATATCACAACGTCTGATCGATGATCTTGACGCTCCCATAAAGCGATATCTGTATGATTATATAGCTTGGAGCGATAGGCTGATAATGATAAAAGGAGCCAGAGGCGTTGGCAAGACCACGATGCTTAAGCAGAAGTGTAAGGATTTAGGCAATAAGGGTGTATACGCTTCGCTTGACCATCTGTTTTTCAACGACCATACCATAATGGATCTTGCTGATTATCACTATAAACATGGGGGTACTCACCTTTATCTTGATGAGGTGCATCTGTATCCTAATTCCAATTGGGAAAGGGAACTTAAAAACATATATGACAGTTATCCCGGTTTGTGCATAGTCTTTACAGGATCGTCCCTAATCCATCTCAATAGTAAAATATCCGATCTTTCACGCCGTGTCGCTGTATATGATTTGCGTGGCCTTTCATTTCGCGAATATCTTAATTTCAGAGGTAATGATGATTTTGGACCTTACAGCCTTTCAGAGATTCTTGATAATCATAGGTATCTGGCATCAAGTATTTCTTCTCGTCTTAGGATAATAGGGGAATTTGAAAAATATCTTAAGATGGGATATTATCCATTTTTTATGGATAGTTCAGAAATAACCTATGCCCAGAGAGTCGAACGTCTTGTGCGCGCTGTAGTAGATACCGATATTCCGGCGGTTGCATCTATAGAATATGAAACACAACTGAAGCTTAAGAAACTTCTGGTGGTATTGGCAGAACAGGTGCCGTTTGTCCCCAACATGACAAAACTTACGCGCGATGTGGAAGTTACGAGAAACCAATTAATGAAGTTTTTCACGTTGCTCAATGAGGGAGCTATTCTTCGTACATTGATGGACTCTACCACACAGCCGAAACGGGCTGCTAAACCGGAGAAGATTCTATTTGACAATCCATCGGTGATGCAGGCATTGGGCATAATGCATAAAACCGGTACTGTAAGGGAAAGTTTTGTTGCCTCGATGCTCAGTGTGGCAGGAGAGCTACATGTTCCGGAAGAGGGAGACTTCCTGCTCAGCCGTAAGTATCTGTTTGAAGTCGGAGGCCGTAATAAAGGATTCTCTCAGATAGCTGATAAACCAGACAGTTATGTGGTTGCAGACGATATCGAGACCGGTTTCGGAAATAAGATTCCTATGTGGCTTTTAGGTTTCCTTTATTGATGAAATTTCAAAAAAAGAATCAAATGAAAGATTTCGCAGCGATAGATTTCGAGACGGCCAACGGCAGCCGCTCCAGTGTCTGCAGCGTCGGCATCGTGATAGTGCGTGACGGAGAGATCGTAGACCGTTTCTACAGCCTCATCCGTCCTACTCCCAATTATTACAGTCATTTCACCACCCGTATCCACGGACTGACACGCGAAGATACGGACTCCGCCCCCGTATTTCCCGATGTCTGGGCTCAGGTAGCCGATCGCCTCGAGGGACTTCCTCTCGTGGCGCACAACCGTCCTTTCGACGAAAGCTGCCTTAAGGCTGTATTCAGAACTTATCAGATGGATTATCCAGACTATCCGTTTTTTTGTACTCTTGCAGCCTCGCGCCGAAGCCTCAGACTGCCATGCTATCAGCTGCATGTTGTTGCGGCAGCCTGCGGTTACGACCTCGACAACCATCATCACGCCCTTGCAGACGCCGAAGCCTGCGCCGCCATCGCCATGAAGATACTCTGAATAAGGAAAGAATTCGCTAAATGGTCGCTGATCTGAAGATTGGCGACCATTTGGTATTTGTACCGTTTATTTCAAGAAACCATTTGGAAATTTTATATAATTTTTTTAAATTTGCATCATTATTGTAGACTTTGTTGAGTAATGCCAATCATTGAGCAAATTAATGTTGCTCTACGATACACGACCTTGGTGCTTAGCTTGCTAAAATGCCCGAAATACAAAGTTCTCATTCATTTGCTTTCAGCAAACCATAAAACATAACATGTTCAGTAAGAATCATCAAAAAAAGAACGCTATATGAAAATTAAACTCAAGAGTCTGTTGCTCGCCGCCGCTGCGGTAACAACGTTTAATTCTCTTGCCGATTCCGATATGCCCGGCTTCTGGCAAGACACACAGCAGCCCTGGACGGCAAAGTTTTATTACGCTCCACTGAATACCACAACACCACCGGATGACTGGTTTACCCTTGATTTCGACGATTCCGCATGGGAGACATTGCAGGGTCCGGTTTCCCGTAGCGATGGAGGTGGTACGAAATGGGTGGACTATTATTCCGCTTACTGGCTTCGAAGCCATTTTAATCTTGATGATACGGAAAAACTGGAGTGGGCCACTTTAAAGGTTGTTCACGATGACGGATGCCGGATTTACCTTAATGGTAAGATGGTCTATGATAATGATAACGTTGTCTCTAATCCGAATGAGAGCTATCTTGATGCATCCCTCTTTAGGAAAGGGGAGAATGTCATAGCGGTGTATGTGGCTGATACAGGCGGAGGAGATGCTTTCATTGACTTCGGTATAGATCCGATGTGGAAAAATCCACTTGAGGTTGAGGTCTCAACACCCGGCACAATGGGCGA
>JAIEBK010000051.1:122674-135687 GCA_029070945.1 Muribaculaceae bacterium | reverse complement strand
AACTTAAATTTCCGACTTCATTAAGGACAATATCCGATGGTGCTTTCTCAGAAAACCGTAAACTTCGCGATATAAAGTTTAATGAAGGTCTATTCAGAATAGGAAACGACGCTTTCTATAATTGTGATTCAATAAAGGAAGTTACTCTTCCATCCACACTCGTGCGCGCGGACGCATCTCCATTTGACTACTGCGATAATTTGCGCAAAGTAACATGTCTGTCAGTCGAACCTCCTTATATGACTGATCAGGTTCCTAATGGTTGCAAGATGGAAGGACGTGAACTCTATGTGCCGGCAATCGCACTCAACATATATAAGCAGACTACAGGCTGGGACAAGTTCCAGTCGATACAGCCTATCGACTATCTTCCGGAAGATATCCGGGTGGCCCGCGATATGAGGCTGACATTGGTCGGAAACCTTCAGGCCGGCTGTAAACCAAATCTATCGCTTCTTTTCGACGATACAACTAATCCAAGTACCTATGGACGTCTCGAGGTAAACGGTGATGTGAACGTTCCGCTCGGAAAGCTGTCGATGGTGATGGATCCGAACGGGTCTGCCAGCACATATCCGTATACTGCATTGATAAACAATGTACACATGCAGGCTGATTCCGTGCAGGTAAAGATATATCTAAGTCCCCTCAAATGGACATTCGTCAGTCTGCCGTTTGATGTAAGGGTAAGTGATATCCTCAGCTGCCAGGATGGAACAACAAGTTATGTTATTCGTCGTTATTCCGGAGTCAACAGGGCGGCAGGTGAGTCCGGTTCCACTTGGCAGGACGTGAAGGACGACGACATAATGAAGGCTGGTGAAGGCTATATCATCCAGGCCGTGAGATACATCGGCAATAGCAGGCAGGGATCCGCAGGCTTAGTCTTCACGGCACTGGACAATGAAAACCTGAATAATGTTTTCATTAAATCGGATGCTAAGGCAGTTCTCTCTGATTATCCTTCCGAACAGGAGCATAACCGCGGTTGGAACCTCATCGGCAATCCCTATCCTTGCTATTATGATTCTCGCTTTATGAGCCTCGATGTTCCGGTGACAGTTTGGAATGGAAGCACCTATAAGGCATACAGCCCTCTTGACGACAGTTATGTATTTACTCCCGGTGAGTCATTCTTCGTACAGTGTCCTGCAGGTAAAACTGATTTCATTTTTGACGTGGAAGGCCGGCAGAAGACCCGAGAGGTGCGCGAATTCGCCATGCCTATGAGAGTCGCTTCAAGGTCGGATAGGGCGGTATTCAACTTCACGCTTTCCGGACAGACAGGCGAGGATGCAACCAGGATTGTCTTCAACGATAATGCGGCTCTGTGCTATGAAGCAAGCCGTGACGCGGCAAAATTCTTCAGTCATGAAGAGTCGGTAGGTCAGTTGTACACAATGAACGGTAATGTTGAATACGCTATCAATGAACGCCCGGCTGCGGACGGAGAAGTATCTCTTGGTGTCCGCATAGGCGCTTCCGGTACATATACGATCTCGCTTTCCGGCGATTCACGCGATTATCAGATTTGGATTGATGATGCCTATACCGGTGACAGTGTACGTCTTGATAGTTCCGAAGGTTATGTATTTACCGCCGATAACGGTAAGCTCGATAATCGTTTCACTCTCCGATTCATTGGAGCTTCTGTCAACTCAGTGGAATGCATCGGTTCCCAATCTATTGAAGATGCCGACTCAGGAGTCTACACGGTGGATGGCCGATATGGAGCCGAGCCGGAGGTTGGATCCATCTATATCAAGAATGGAAAGAAAGTAGTAAAAAAATAACAATACACTCTGTTTTTCATGAAAAAGCAAGTAACTTTTGTGATACTGCTTCTTCTGGGACTTCTCAATATAAGTGTCTCCGCATATGATCTAAAGGTCGAATCCCAGCCTGAAGGTTCAGGCTCTGTGAGCGGAGGGGGCACCTATGAAGAGGGATCCCAGATACGGCTCAATACCTCTCCGAATACCGGTTTCCGGTTTTTGGGATGGTTTGACGGAAGCAACAGAGTATCGCAAGACAGGAGTTTCACATATAATATGCCGACGCGAGACGTGACTCTGACAGCAAAATATGAGTTCCGTCCTGATTCTCCGGCTGATCCTTCCATGCCCGACACCATATCACATTTCTCCTTTAAGGCCGAGGTATATCCTGAAGGAGCGGGTTCTGTCAATGTCGCTGAAGGACGATACGCGCACGGCTCAAAATTGAGTCTCAATGCTTCGGTCAATTCCGGTTTCAGCTTCGTCGGATGGTATGATGGCGTCGAATTGCTGTCATCATCGAGAAATTTCAGTTTCATTATGCCTTCACGAAATGTGGAGCTTACCGCAAGGTATGAATTCAATCCGGCTTCTCCGGGTGATCCTTCCGCTGTGGCTGTAAGATATCCTCTCACTATCCTGCGGGAGCCGGAATGTGGCGGTTCGGTAAGTCCTGCTTCCGGAAGCAGATATGCGGAAGGCGATAAGGTAAGCCTGTCGGCAAACCTTAATTCCGGATATGTCTTCGACGGATGGGTGGATTCATTCGGCAGTGTTATATCGACATCGCGTAGCCATACAATGACAATGCCGAATTCTCCTGCCACTGTCACGGCTCGTTTCCGGTTCTCTCCAGGTAATCCTGGAGATCCACAGCCATCCGTTCCCACACGCAGTATCATTTATGGTAGCCGTGAGACGGCATATCCCGGAGGCGTGACAGTATTCAACGTGAATTTGGAGAACTCCGAGGCCGTCTGCGGCGTTGAACTCGACATTATGCTTCCGAAAGGCATTGACTTCGATATGGAAAGAGCCGTTCCATCGGATCGTGCCGAGATGCATACACTTGCCATAGAGCCTATGGGAGTAGAAGGAGGATGGCATCTGAGCCTGACAGGGGAAGAACGCTTCCAAGGGGGCAACGGTCCGATCATAAGGATTCCGGTCAGCATTCCGTCGTATATCGAGCCGGGGACCGTCTTCAATGTCGGGATTCAGAATGCTTCTCTGTATACTGACAGCGGGTCCCAACAGCCGGCAAGCGTTCGTGATGGACATGTAAAGGTGACTGAGCACCCTGAAGAACTTCCTGACAGTCCTGATTTCCGGGTAGGCTTGGTTTCGGCTGAGGCAGCCGAAGTCATGCCGGAAGATGCAGTGACAATCAGTTGGACAGTGACGAATGATGGAAACTTAGATGCTATCGGAGGCTGGAGCGAGTCGCTCTACCTTGCCGATGCCACAGGAAAACGTGTGATGCTTGGCACGGTATATTACGACGGGTCGGGACTTGGAGTCGGTCAGACCATATCCAGATCCGCGACATTGACGGTGCCTCGTCTTCCCGGCCTGAGTGGAAAGCTCAATCCCGTAGTCACTTTAATGCCATATCTGGCAAGCGACGAGATAATCCAGCTTCAGGCCAACAATACGACAGTGGGAGAAGGTTTTCCAATCATGCTTGGACAGAAGCTTATCCTTTCCTTGCCGGAAACCATAATTGAAGGCAATGACACAAACATACGTGGGCAATTGGCCCGCACAGGATCCTGGGATGAGAGTGAGACGTTTTTACTTTCATCCATTGATGCCGATTCCAGACTGATAATACCTGAAAATGTGATTATTCTCCCCGGGCAGTCCGGCGCATGGTTTAAGATTGACGTGAAAGACAACGGGGTGGCGGATCCTGTAGCTCAGGTGCGCCTGACGGCTTACGGAGACGGATATGAGCCGGAAGAGGTGAACTTCACTTTGCGGGACAGCCGTCTTCCGGTAATTGAGCTGTCGGTGAATCCCGATGAAGTCTCAGAAGGTGAATCCGCTATGCTGACAGCAAAGATTCCGTATTCATTGGAAGAGAATCTCACGTTAAGCCTCGTTTCCGCTCCTGCCGGCAGACTTGACATTCCGACTTCATTGATGATTTCTGCAGGAAGTACTGAAGTAAGTGTCAGCTTGACGGCTGTTGACAATGACGCCGTTGACGGGCATCAGGAAGTGGCGATTGTTGCTTCCGCATACGGATATGAAAATGGGTCGGAATACGTTTTAGTCGTCGACAATGATATGCCGGAGCTTCAGATGACGCTGTCTCCTGCGGAGGTCAGCGAGAACGCCGGGCCTATGGCCGTGCGTGGCGAGATAAGACGCACCACCAATCTCGATAAGCGTGTCACACTTATGCTGATATCCGATCACGATGGAGATGTCTTCTTCCCACTTGACCGAATTGTACTCGAAAAAGGAGTGACGACCGCTGAATTTACAGTCGGAGTGCTTGACAACGACAAAGTGGAGGGTGATCGTGACGTGGAGATTACAGCATCTGTGTTTGTCTCCTCCTGCAACTGTACGGCAGCGGGAGGGCACGCCGGAAGTGTAAGCGGTAGCCTGCGAATCATTGACAATGACCGTCCGTCGCTCGGACTTATGTCTTCTAAATCGGTGGTGGCGGAGGGCGACAGCTATGGAACGGAAGTGACCCTTACCCGCAACGCTGACTTTGAAAAAGCCCTTACCGTGGCCCTTTCATGTGACACCCCGGGTGCTCTTAATATGCCCCAATCGGTAGTGATAAAGAAAGGTGCGGAAAAAGTAAGTTTCAAGGTGACGGCTCCTGTCAACGATGTCGCCGATGATGACCGGACGGTAGTGGTATCGGCACAGGCTGAAGGTTACGCATCCTCCAATCTTTGGATGATGGTGACCGACCGCACTTTGCCTGATGCGCGTATCTCAGGTATTTATGTGTCGGAAAAAGAGGTTGTTGCCGGTGGCGATGTCGATGTCACTCTTAATCTTGCGAGCGTCGGTGTAGCTCCGCTTCCTGCCCAGACCTGCGTTGCCATATATGTAGATGGCGATTTATCGGGACGTGTATGGTTGCAGGAGCCGCTTGCTCCGGGCATAAGCAAGGAACTGGTCCGTAGGATAACGTTGCCTGTCCGTGCAGGTGCCTGTAAGATACACGCCGTGGTCAATCCGGACAAGGTATTCAAGGAGATAAACTTCAGCGACAATCATTCGGCACACGTCAGGATTCTCTTGACCTCTCCCTTTAAGGCGGGCGTGGAGGTAAGCAGTGATCGAATCTCAAAAGGAGAGTCGGTCAAAGTCAAAGGAAGACTTGATTCCCAATCACCGGACGGTCGGGAAGTGGAAGTCTATATGATAAACGACGGACTTCGTATCGTAGAAAAGACTGTAGCGTCTTCCGACGGTACGTTTGAGGTTTCCTTCACTCCCTACATGACACAGAGCGGACATTTTTCCGTAGGAGCATGTTGTCCCGGAGAGAACCTGATGGATGAAATGGCCTCGTTTGAGATCATCGACCTTAAGCGGACTGACAGCGGATATGTTACTTGCGAGGGAATCGCAGGAGTCGTTTCGAATCTGTCGTTCGGTATAAAAAATCCGTGTGGACTGCCAATGACAGGCCTGAAGATACGTGCGATCAATGTTCCTGAAGGAATAAAGGTCGGAGTTAAGGCCCCTGAAAGTCTCACGGCCGGTGAAAAGGCAACGGTATCATTGGACATAACAGGCTCGCGTGCTACAGAAGCGCGTGACTGGGAACGCTTTTCGATAGAGATTGCCTCTGATGAAGGGGCTCTGCTTGAAGTGCCCGTATACTGGTATTGCCGCAATGCAAAGGGCACAATCTCCAGCGCCGTTACATTTGTAGAGGCTGAGCTTCCGGAAGATACCACAGTGGAATATCCGATTACTGTATACAACAGTGGAGCAGGCGAGACAGGCCTTATTGAAGTGGTGCTTCCAGCCTGGATGAAATGCGCCGGTCCTACGCGTCTTCCTTCCATTGCTCCGGGAGAGGAGATCACATTCTCCATTCTTCTGAGGCCGACTCCGGATATGGCTCTTAACCATACGGTCAGCGGTCAATTTGCGGTGAACTGCGAAAACGGCGACGGGATTGCCATTGCTTACAAAGTCATGCCTGTATCCAATAAGCCTGCGATATTGGCAGTCGATGCATGCGATGAATATACTTATAATACGTCTGAAGCTCCAAAGGTTAAGGGAGCGAAGGTTTCGGTGGTAAATCCCGGCACAGGATTTACAGTAGCATGTGGAGAGACTGATGATAACGGTCGTTTCCTTACGGAGCTTCCTGCAGGATATTACCGCGTCTCGGTGTCAGCCAACAAGCATGATTCATGGGGCGGAACGGTCTTCCTTAACCCGGGAAAGACCAATATAGTGACGGCTAATATTTCCTTCAATCCCATCACCATAAGCTATAATGTAGTGCCTACAGAGGTAGAAGATGAATATCTCATTGAGACCGATGCGCGTTTCGAAGTCAATGTCCCGGCTCCTGTAGTCCATATTATCGCTCCCAAGAGGATTGACGGTGACAGTATGGAGGTGGGAGATGCCACCATAATACATGTTCAGATGGTCAATGAAGGTCTTATGACAGCTTTCAATACGAGTCCGGTATTTGAAAAAGACAATCCTGAATGGAAATTCGAACCGCTTGAATATTCCGATCCGTTCGATCTTGCTCCGCATCAGACAGTCAACATTCCTGTACGCATCACAAGGATAGCTGATCTAACGGCAAAAACGCCGTCAGCCGGAATGAAACGCAATGCGACAAATGATATGATTAATTCATATCGTGGTTGCATGTCGCATTTAGGTGCTACCTATGAAGTCGTGTGTGGCGATACATTATCGAAAAATGTTCCTGCAGAAAATATGGCTATGAAAATGTGCGCCACCGCTGCTACTTTAGCAGGTATTTATAGTGCTGTCTCTGATCTTTATGGAGGTGGCGGCGGTGGTCTTGGCGGTCCCGTCGGTCTGGGCGGAGGCGGCGGAGGCAACTATGGGTCTTCATCCAACCGGCAGGATGTCGGTGGTGAACAGAATTTCTCTATATGTGATCCATGTGATGCCGCCAAGGCGGAAAAAATGGTAGATACTCTTCTTCAGACCGTATCGGGTCCGGTCGGAATATTCTGGGATGCGCTTTGTAAGGCTGTCAAGACTTATCGTGAAGAAGGTAAGATAGTCAAGGTGGTAGTTAAGGACGCTGCAGAGAATGTCATTCCAAATGTATTGGATTATCTTTTATCCGGGGCCGGTACGATCTGGAATCTTACAGGTATGATTTATGAAGTATCACAGCCATGTGAGAAAGATAAAGGATCCGGTGGACGTTCCGAAAAGAAAGTCAAAAAAACAGAAGACGGAGACGACGCTTATTTTAGCGATGAGGATCCCTCGTTCGCTCATAGTTGGCAGGAATCATTCTATGAGGAGTCGAAACAATTCTGTGAAGGCTGGGAAGCGGTCAAGGAATTTTTTGAAGTCATTCTGGGGGATGCAGTGTGGATCTTTGATCCTTCGGAAGATAAACTGGAATTTATGCGTTATGTCGCTCAGCTTGAAGACGGTGTAATGGTTTCTGATGAGGAGGTCGCTATGCGTAAACCTGAATCTGTCTCTTTTGAACAGGCTCGCATTTATCTTGACCGTATAGTCGGAGTAGTGGATGTGTCTGCTCTGTACGGGGATAAGCTCATAAAGTCGTTAGACACGTTTGCGGATGTGGAAGAGTTGGCGGAGGCGGCCGGCTATGAAAGCGGGGCCGACCGATTCTTCAAGGCTTACGCCGCATATGAGCAGGAATTCGACAAGCTCCAGAATCATGCTGTATGCGCCTCTGTCGGACTCCGCTTTTCGCAGACCATGACAATGACGCGTGAGGCTTTCCGTGGAACTCTGGAGGTATTTAACGGCCATGACGACATTCCCATGCGCGATGTGAAACTTAATCTTACGGTGACAAATCCCGGTGGTGATTTAGCTACGAGCCATGAGTTCCAGATCAATCCCGAATCTCTGACCGGCTTCAAGGGCAACCTCGACCTTATGTCTGGATGGGAGCTGAATGCCGGTGAGCATGGTGTGGCGGAGATAATCTTCATTCCAACCCGATATGCGGCTCCCGAAGGTCCGATGGTTTGGGATTTTGGAGGTTCCCTGACATATATTGATCCGTTTACCGATCTTGAGGTCACAAGAAAACTCCAGCCCGTAAGCGTGACTGTCAATCCTACTCCATTGCTTGACCTAACTTATTTCCTTCAGCGTGATGTATATTCCGATGATCCTCTTACACCGGATGTGGTGGAGCAGTCGGAAGGCGCCGAGTTCGCTCTCGTGATCAATAATTCAGGAGTTGGTGACGCCAGGAACGTAAGGCTTGTCACTCAGCAGCCACAGATTGTCGACAATGAAAAGGGAATTCTTCTTGAGACTGCGTTCACGTCTTCGCAGTTGAATGGTCTGGAGCGTCACTTGTCGCTTGGTGAAAGCATGGCCAGTGACTTCGGAGATATCCCGGCCGGATCCTCGGCGTATGCCCAGTGGTGGTTCGAAAGCTCCATTGCGGGGCATTTCACCGAATATGAAGTAAAGGCGACCCATGTCTCTTCATATGGAAATCCGGACTTGAGTCTTCTCGGTAATGTGGAAATCCATGAGCTCATCCGTGGTATTACCGATCCTGTTTCCACTGAAGCCGCTCCTGGAAGAGTCTTCTTCGTCAATGACATCACTGATGCCGATGACTTACCGGATATGGTATATTATAGTGATGCAAGAGAGGAAACCACTCTTGGAAGAGCCATACTCTCTTCAGAAATGATCGACAGATATACCTATCGGGTGAATGTACAGCCTTTGTCTCAAGGATGGGTATATTCATCCATAGCGGATCCGACAGGTGGCCGGATGCGTATTGCCGGGATAACGCGTATGAGTGACGGCAAGAAGCTACCGCTGGATAATTTCTGGCAGACAGGCATGACCATGCGTGATGGTAATAAACCGATCCATGAGAACCGTTTGCATATCGCTGTCAATACCTCGGAGAGTGAATCCTATCGTATCGAATTTGAGGCACGTCCCAACGGTGTGCTTGAAGTCAGAGAAATCGATGGTGTGCCTTTAGCTTTAGGTGAGCCTCTGGATCCTGTAGAGAGCCTGACGGTGAGCTTTAACAAAGACGTGGATCAGGACAGTTTCACATCGGATGCACTACGTCTGACGCGAGCCGGAGAGCGGGTGGATCTTTCCAATGTCAGGATTAATCGTAAGTCTTCCGATTCCTATAGCGTGGAATTTGGAGCAGCAACCGACTATGAAGGATATTATGTGTTTACAGTCGACGCATCCAGGCTTTTAGATGCGGAAGGCTACGAGGGTAGAAACGGCAAGAGTGTAGCATGGTTGCAGAAAGGTGAGACTCCGGATGCCGTCATATCTGCGATCGAAGAAAATAACGCTTTCCGTATATCTCCGATACCCGTACGAAGGAATATGACACTTGCCGGTAGATTTAATCATATTGTCCGACTTAATATATATGATGCCGAAGGTATGCTTCTTGGGTGCTGGACCGGACTTAAGCCAGATCACGTCAGTGTTGACGGTTGCGTAAACAATGTTGTTAGTGTTGACGTAAGAAATATTCCATCCGGTGTGATGATAGTGTCGGCTATTACAGACAGCGGAATCATCTATAGCAAGCGTGTTCTCTTTATAGCTGATTGATTAAATACTTTATAATCATTCTATGGAAAAGAGTGGCGGATCGAAAGTTTGCCACTCTTTTTTTCATATCTCGGATTCTTTTATTATCTTTGCAGAAACATACATAAAAACCTGATCATGAAACCTACCTATATAAAACGAATCTTTCTCCTTGCGATGATAGTAGCCGGAACTACTGTGATGGCGGGTGCTAAATCCGTTTCCGGGCTCAACGCAAAGGACTTCAAGAAATACTGGGTGGTGGAATCGGAAGGCCCCTGTAAGGTTACATTCCGAGGTGATACCGCTGAATTCGTAGCACCTAACGGACTTAGTGTCTGGCGCAAGGAAAAGATGAGCGGGCGTACGGTCATAGAGTATGACGCGCAGGTAGTGACCGAAGGTCCCGACGACCGGCTCAGCGACCTCAACTGTTTCTGGATGGCTTCAGATCCCAAAGCTCCCGATCCATGGAAGAACCTTAACAGACGAGGAGGTAAATTCGTCAATTCCTACGCTCTGCAGCTATATTATCTCGGATATGGAGGCAACCACAACTCGACCACGCGTTTCCGCCGCTATAACGGCGATGCGCGAGGAGTGGACGATCCTGCATTCCGTCCCGAGATCATAAAGGAATATACCGATGCCGACCATCTGCTGAAAGCAGGGAAGTGGTATCATATCAAGATAACCCACGACGGACTGCGCACACAATATTTCATCGACGGGGAGAGGATACTCGACTTCCGCGATCCGGCTCCCCTGACGGAGGGTTGGTTTGCCTTCCGCACCACACTGAGTCGCACCCGCCTGACCAATTTCTCTTATTCATGCGAGCCATTGCAGGAAAAAGATGTGCCGCTCGCATGGGTAGGCGAGGCTCCGAAGTCGGATGTTCCGGTCACTTTCGGCGTTCCTTTCGACAAGGGTGCGGTAAGCGGCAAGACTCCTCTGTCGCTCGCATCCGGAACCTCTGAGTATCCTACTGAAAGCTGGCCTCTTGCATATTGGCCCGACGGATCCGTGAAATGGGCCGCTGTATCCGGCACTATCCCGGCGGGAGCCGACGGCCTGACCGTACGCATAGGAGACCCAAAGACATCAAGGGGTAATAAAAACATGAAAAAGCAACTTCTTGCGTCTGACGGAGAAGACCGTATAGTGCTGAGAGCCGGAAATTCCACCGTTTATATTCCCAAAGTGAACGGCCCGGGCATGAATATCGAGAATTTCATCGATTCAATAGTCACTGACGGAGTCATGACAGCAAGTGGTGCCCGTCTGGTCGGCGCTGTCAAGGATTCTCCTGATAACGGCAGCGTCAACGTAAAGACGATGAAAAGCCGTCTGCTTCACTCCGAGATCGAAAGGAACGGAGCTGAACGCGCCGTGATACGGCTCAACGGTGTGCATCAGTCGACCGACGGGCGCGAATGGCTTCCCTGGACCATCCGTCTTACCGCTTTCGGCACAAGTCCCGACATAAAGCTGACCCATTCCTTCATATTTGACGGCGACCAGGATAAGGATTTCATATCCTCCCTGGGTGTGGCTTTCGATGTGCCTATGCGAGAACGCACCTATAACCGTCATGTGGCGTTCTCCACAGCCGACGGCGGCGTCTGGAGCGAACCTGTCCAGCCCCTTGTAGGACGAAGGATACTTAATAACCCGGCTACCGGCAAACCTGCTCCCTCCATGCAGGAGATGCAGATGCGCGGCGAGAGAATAGCTGATTATTCCGAATTCGACGAGGCCGGAAAGAAACTTGTAGATGAATGGGCCGAATGGGACGGTTTCCGTCTCTCTCAAAACGGCCCCGACGGCTATACAATCCGGAAGAAGGCTACTGCTTCCTCTCCATGGATAGGAACTTTCGGCGGACATCGTGCGCAGGGATCTGTCTACGCCGGAGACGTTACAGGCGGCCTTACCGTATCGATGAAGGATTTCTGGCAGTCATATCCTTCCGGACTCGAGGTGGAGGGTGCCCGCACTCCGACAGCCACAGTCACGGCATGGCTCTGGAATCCGGATGCCGAACCTATGGATCTCCGTCATTACGATGACCGTCCTCACGGATTGAACTCAAGTTATGAAGATGTGCAGGAAGGCATGAGCACACCCTACGGAATAGCACGCACATCAGCCATAACCATACGTCCCGACGCCGGATACAGGGGTAAGGCTGATTTCGCCGCCAATGCCGCGGCCGCCGGACTCGAAAGTGTTCTCCTGCCGACCCCTGACTACCTGAGACGTCATAAGGCGTTTGGCATATGGGGGCTGCCAGACCGCTCGACAGAGAAACGCGCCGAGGTAGAAGACCGTCTTGATGACTACGCTGATTTCTATAAGCATGCAGTAGAGGAAAACCGTTGGTATGGTTTCTGGCATTACGGCGACGTTATGCATGCCTATGACCCGGTGCGACACATGTGGCGTTACGATGTAGGGGGGTATGCCTGGGACAACACGGAGCTCGGAAGTAATCTCTGGCTATGGTATCAGTTCCTGCGTACAGCCGATCCCGACCTCTGGCGCATGGCGACCGCCATGACCCGCCACGCTTCGGAAGTCGATGTGTATCATATAGGGCCAAATGCAGGTCTCGGAAGCAGACACAATGTAAGTCATTGGGGCTGCGGAGCGAAGGAGGCCCGTATCAGCCAGGCCGGCTTCAACCGCATAATGTACTATCTCACGGCTGACGAGCGTCTCGGCGACCTTATGAGCGACGTGACCGACTCCGACCAGAAACTATATACCATCGACCCGATGCGTCTTGCACAGCCCCGCGAGCAGTATCCATGCACGGCTCCGGCCCGTCTGCGCTTCGGACCCGACTGGCTCGCCTACGCCGGCAACTGGATGACGGAGTGGGAGAGGACCGGCAATACTTCCTACCGCGATAAGATCCAGGCGGGAATGAAGAGCATATGCGCTCTTCCGAGCCGCCTTTTCACCGGCCCATTGGCTCTCGGATATGATCCGGCAACCGGAGTCATCACTTCGGAATGCGACTCAACCTTACAGACCACCAATCATCTGATGACCATCATGGGAGGTTTTGAACTGAACAACGAACTTATGGAGCTCATTCCCGATGCCGACTGGGAAGACGCATGGCTTGAGCATGCCACCCACTACAAACGTAAGGCGCGTGAGATACTTCGCAATAAGTTCCGTGTTTCGCGTCTGCAGGCATATTCGGCATGGAAACGCGGCGATAAGGCTTTGGCCGAGGAAGCCTGGCACGACCTGCTTACAACTTCCGAGCATGCGGAAGCACCGCGTATGCAGGTCAGAATGCTTGAGGGCAGTGAGGTTCCCGCTCCGATGCATGAGGCATCTCCCATCAGCACTAACGACGCGGCCCTCTGGAGCCTCGACGCAATATATATGCAGGAAGTGATTCCGCAGGACTGAGTTTTT
>JAIEBK010000051.1:88529-122574 GCA_029070945.1 Muribaculaceae bacterium | reverse complement strand
TCAGCACTAACGACGCGGCCCTCTGGAGCCTCGACGCAATATATATGCAGGAAGTGATTCCGCAGGACTGAGTTTTTTGTTGTCATCGTTGTCATCGCGTATCGGTGAAAACGGTGAAAACGGTGAAAACGATGACAACGACGACAACGATAACAATGACAACAACGATGACAACATTAAACTTTATCGGCGGCCTCGGCCTTTCAGAGATACTCGTTATCGCACTTGTAGTGCTTCTTTTTTTCGGAGGCAAGAAGATTCCTGAACTTATGAAAGGGCTTGGCAAAGGAGTCCGCTCATTTAAGGATGGAATGAAGGAAGTACAGTCCGGTCTTGACGATGAAGACAAAGAGGATGTGAAAAAAGAGGCAGACAAAGATAAAAAGTGAATTCCGACGATGGGAAAAACGTCGGATAACCTGCATGATGGTTCCGGGCAGACATTCTGGGACCATCTGGACGTGTTGCGTGGCGTATTGCTGCGCATCCTTGCCGTCACACTGATATTCACGGTAGCGGCGTTCTGTCTGAAAGATGAGGTGTTTGCCGTGGTGCTCGCTCCGAAGTCGCCCGATTTTATTCTTTATCGTCTTTTGTCTGGTCTGTCAGACAGGCTCGGCTTCAGAGTCGTCGATACATTTGACGTGGCACTTATCAATACCGGACTGGCCCAGCAGTTTATGATACACATGAAGACTGCTTTTTGTGTCGGTCTGATAGTAGCCTCGCCGTATATTCTCCATCAGGTGTTCGGTTTCATTTCTCCTGCCCTTTATGAGAAGGAACGCAAATATTCCGTAAGGCTGCTGACCGGAGGGTATCTTATGTTTCTTGCCGGTGTGGCGCTCAGCTATTTCATTATATTCCCCCTTACATTTCGTTTTCTGGGTACATATCAGGTATCGCCGGAGGTGACAAATCTTATATCGCTTGAGTCGTACATGAGCGTGCTTATCATGCTCTGCCTGTTCATGGGACTGATGTGTGAGCTTCCGGTGCTGTCGTATATAGCGACGAAAGCCGGAATCATCGATTCCGGCTTCCTTACGAAATACAGGCGCCATGCGGTGCTTGTCATTCTTGTGGTGTGCGCGATCATCACGCCCACATCCGATGCTTTCACATTGCTAATAGTCTCACTGCCGATATGGATTCTGTATGAGGTTTCTATCCTCATTTCACGATCGGCTTCCAGGTGATTCCATCGCTTACTTTCCGGCCTCTTCCTTTATCTTGGCAAGAGCCTCGAGCGGTGTGTATGTGTTGCGGGCCTTCGGGTTGAATGTTATCGTGACGGTATCGTTGTTGGCGATATAGTTGATATACATGTTTGTACTGTCGTTGCCCACAATTACGGGAACACCCTGTTTATCTGTGGCCACGTATACGCTGTCTTCCTTCTGGAAGCCCTTTTCGAGCATCAGAATGTTCTTGATCTTGGTGCGGTTACCGTTTTCGTATACGAAAACAGCTGACTGATCAGGACTGAGTGAGTAGATCACGCGTCCGTCAAACTGGCCCTTACGGCTGTCTTTGCCCTTTATGTCAAAGTATGTGGCGTCATAGATGCCGCTTTCTACAGGTTGTTCTGCCAGGAATGCCTCGTTGGCTGCCTGAGCTTCCGCCTCTTTTTCCTTGTTGGCGTTACCGCCACAGGATGCCATGATGAATGCGAGTCCGCATAGGCCAAAGAATTTTAAAGTCTTCATGTCTTTTTTTGATTAATTTTAGGTTATTATCATATAGTTATAACGTAAGTCGGAGATGAAAAGTTATAATTGCATTCCGGTAGCATGATTTAAGACCCCATCTCATAAAATTTCAGAGTCCCTGGGGTCTTAATTATGAAATGTGAATTATGCATTATGAATTGAACCGCAACTTTTGTAGCCTGTGGGTGTTATTAAGGTATAGGAGGAGTATTCAGGATGGAGCAGGGAAGGTCTCTCCAGAATTGTTGTACCACCATTAAAACTCATTGACTATGGACGTTAAGATCAAGGCAATCCATTTCGACATCAGCGATAAGCTCGAAGCCTTCACCAACAAGAAAATCGAAAAGCTCGTCCGCAGGTTTGATGCCATAAGCGGCGTGAACGTCAACTATACCCTCGTGAAGCCGGAGACCAACATGAACAAGGAAGCCGGTGTGGAACTCATTGTTCCCGGCTCGTCTCCGATCTTCGCTTCCAAGACTGCAGACTCCTTTGAAGAGGCTCTTGACCTTGCTCTCGTAGCACTCGAGAACCGTCTGGAACGCAATAAGGAAAAGAAGTGACGGATGGGACGTCTTCTCGACAAAGTAAGGATATTTGAATTCTCAAAAGTATGTGATCCACGGGGCAACCTTTCCTTCATAGAGGAGGGTTGCCACGTGCCGTTTTCCATCAAGCGTGTATTCTATATCTACGACGTCCCCGGAGGCGAGACCCGCGGCGGACATGCCCACCGCGAGAACACCACGGTGCTGATAGCCGTCTCAGGCTCATTCGACCTTCATCTTACTGACGGCGAGGACGAGATAGTGATACGCATGAACCGGGCCAACAAGGGGGTGCTCATACCTCCGGGTGTGTGGGACTCCATGCACGACTTCACGACCGGAACCGTATGTCTCGCACTGTGTGATCATCATTACGAGGAATCGGACTATATCCGTGATCTTGACGAATATCATGAATTTCTTAAATCTTGCGGAGACTAATGCTCCGCTCCTCGCAGAGCTTGAAGAAGCCGCCTCTAAAGTCATTAGAAGCGGCTGCTATTTGCATGGTCCTGAGACAAAAGCGTTTGAAAATGAGCTGGCCGATCTGTGCGGTGCCCGTTACGCCATAGGCGTCAGCAATGGCCTCGACGCCATTCGCCTCATACTGAAAGGCTATATGGAGCTTGGTCTGCTGCATAAGGGCGACGGAGTGATGGTAGCAGGCAACACTTATATAGCTACGCTGCTACCTGTCACGGAGTTCGGCCTTTCACCCATCATAATCGATCCGGAACCACGGACTATGAATTTCGACTGGGAGCAGGCGCTCGACGTGATCCGTCAGTCTGAGGAGGGGAAATGTGAGGAGCGCGTCAAGGCGGTCCTTGTCACGCATCTTTACGGCACTCCATCATGGAATCTTGAGATAGCGAGGGAACTGCGCGACCGGGGGATACTCATATTCGAGGACAACGCACAGGCAATCGGAGCCTTGTCAGCCGAGCCCGGATTAAACGGCGTAAGAATGACAGGAAATCTTGCTGATGCGGCCGCGTTCAGTTTTTATCCTACCAAAAATGTAGGTGCTCTCGGAGATGCGGGAGCGGTCGTCACTAACGACCGTCAGCTGGCAGACGTGGTCAGGGCTCTTGCCAACTACGGCTCCACGGAGCGTTACCGTAACCGTTATGCCGGTTTTAACTGCCGTCTCGACGAGATTCAGGCCGCGATGCTAAGGGTGAAGCTGCGCCGCCTTGACGAGGAGTCAGACCGACGCAATGCGGTGGCGAGGGCCTATGCCGCCGGTATCAGGAACGATCTGGTGACCCTCCCCGAGATTTTTCCGGATATGCGACAGGTGTGGCATCAATATGTGATCCGTGTGCCGGAGGAGCACCGTGATGCTCTCAGGAATTATCTCGCCGAAAAGGGAGTCCCCACCGATGTGCATTATCCTACCCCTCCGGTATATCAACCTTGCTACGAGCACAGTTTCAATCCGCGGGAAAATGATCCGTCGCTTGCGTTATCACATACGTGCATCAGTCTGCCGATCGCCAACCTCACTCCTGAGCAGGCAGGAGAGGTAGCCCGAATCATTAATGAATTCATAGCATGACAGATAGTAAGAAAAAAGGCGGACGAAAGTCTGCCGCCGATAATGAAAAGAAAGTTATCAGAAGGAAGATGGCTGCCATAGCGGCCTTCTGCTTCTGCGCTGTGGCAGGATGTGCCCTTTGGATGGCGCTATTCTCGGGCATGGCTCCGTCAAGCGCGGTTGTAAGGATTCCGGCAAATGCCACGAAGGAGCAGCTTCGCGATTCTATAGCTGAATATCTTGGTGAACCATTTGCTAAAAAGGTCAGTCGACTCGTCGGATTGCGCGGCACAGATCTCAAAACACGTCATGGCGCCTACCTTATCGAGGCCGGTATGAGTCCGCTGACAGCTACGCGCAGGCTGACGAGCGGTCCTCAGGAGCCGCTGACCATTACCGTCAACGGATTTCGCCTCCTTCCCGTGCTGGAGGAGAAAGTGGCCGCACGTTTCGATTTCACCGGTGATTCTATCGCGGCGGTCCTTTCCGATCCTGAAATAATGAAAGCATACGGTCTGTCGACGGAACAGGCATTGTCTCTATTCCTCAATGATTCATATGAATTCTACTGGAATGCGTCACCTTTAGAGGTAGTACGGAAGATCGGCGCGCATTATGATGACGTATGGAACCAGGAGCGCAGGGCTAAAGCCGAGTCTCTCGGCCTTACTCCGGCCCAGGTGATGACAGTAGCCTCTATTGTAGACGAGGAGTCAAACAAACTTGATGAGAAGGGGACGATAGGACGGCTCTATATCAATCGTCTCAAGAAGGGTATGCGGCTTGAAGCGGATCCGACCGTGAGATATGCCGGTGGAGACTTTTCCGTAAAGCGGGTCAAAAATCCGAGATCGATAGAGAGTCCATACAATACCTATATACATCAGGGATTGCCTCCGGGCCCTATACGTACTACCTCGGTAGAAACCATCGACGCGATTCTCAACAGCCGTCCTCACGACTACATATTCATGTGCGCGAAAGAGGACTTCTCGGGCTATCATAATTTTGCGGCTACATATTCCGAACATCAGGCCAACGCCCGTCGCTACAAGCGCGAGCTTGACCGCAGGGGTATTTATTGATATGCGGGACGTAAGGATTGATATTATAACACTCTTTTCAATGATGCTTCTGACATTGCCCGTATGGGCGTCAGGGCTGGAACAGGATTTCCTTCCAGATGAACTACGGTGGACGCCGGTGGAGATAGCGGAAGTGAATGAGGCAGACTCCATAATACCCGTCGCGCCGGAGCTGGCGCGATGGAATGTGCCGCTCCCCGCAGATTCTGTCGCTTCCGAGGATGAGGGAGACCGTAACTGGTGGTATCTCTTCAGGAAAGGGAAACTGAAAATGGACGATCCGACGGTGAAGTGGCCTAAATTTCTCGGTTTCTGCGTGAAGATATATAACTGGGGCGACAGGGTCTTCAGCTCTACAGATCCAGAATATGTGGTGGGAACTGGAAAGAAATGGAGAGCCCGGCTGATCAACGACAACTGGGCGAATTCATACTACATGAAGATACACCCTCAGTTCAATTCGATAATGTCGACTCCCTTTCATGTCCTGCTGGGTGCTTCGCTGCAGTATATGGCCGTCAGCTACACCTATTCACTTGATATGACCCATCTGCTTACCGGAAGCCCGATCAACTACAGAAAGCAGGAGTTCGGCTTCAACTGTGCGCGATTCAGTGCCGATGGCTATTATTATTTCAGTCAGGGATGTAATATCAGAACATTCGGTGACTATAAAGGACATCTCAGGGAGCCTTTTTCAGGAGTAGAGATGACAAATTTCGGAATTGACGCATACTACTTCTTCAATGGATATAAGTATTCGCAGGGAGCTGCATATAACTTTTCAAAGTATCAGAAAAAGAGTCAGGGTTGCTGGATGGCGGGTTTCGCATACTGTAATCAGAACATCACATTTGATTTCGCTGGGCTTCCTATGAAACTTATTCCATACCTGAAGTTTCAGAATCTATACTATAAGTTTCATTACAATGACTATAACCTTCTCGTCGGATATGGCTACAACTGTGTGCTCAGCCCGCATTGGCTATACAATATTACGGTTATTCCCGGTGTGGGTTTCAACCATTGTTATGCGGATTCGGAGAATGGAAGTGCAAAGCTGTTTTCAATCAGCGGGCGGGCTATGACTTCGTTTACGTTCAACAGCGGCAACTGGTTTGCAGGACTTCAGGGGCGTATCCGCGGTCACTGGTACCAGTCAAAGCGTATTTCGCTTTTCAATGCGGTGGAGACTGTCACCCTGTCAGGAGGCATCCGCTTTTAGAACCCGTAACTCTTAATTTTAACCATTAACTCTCAATTTTAATCCTTTACTCTTAACTCTTAAAAACATAAATGCTCCCCCATTCCAAAGTCAGAAATGGGGGAGCATTTATATTTTTAAGTCTGATTACTCGTGGCGTGGTCCGCGTGGTCCACGGTCGTTTCCTCCTTCACGACGCGGTCCGCGCGGTCCGCGGTCTCCATCGCGACGCGGACGGTCGCCGTCACGGCGGGGACGCTCTCCGCGTTCTCCTCTCGGGCGTGCCTCACGCTCTACGTAGCCTTCCGGCTTCTCGGTAAGCGCACGCATGGAGAGACGATACTTGCCGGTCTTCTTGTCGATCTCGATGAGTTTCACTTTCACGGTGTCGCCCTCTTTGAGTCCGGATGCCTCCATATTCTCGAGGCGGTCCCAGGATATCTCGCTTATATGGAGAAGTCCGTCACGACCCGGCATGAACTCTACAAACGCACCGAAGTCGAGGATCGAGCGCACCTTGCCTTCATAGGTCTCGCCCTCTTCAGGCATGGCAACGATAGCCTTGATCTTGGCAAGAGCGGCGTCGATGCTGGCCTTGTCTTTCGATGCTATCTCTACCTTGCCGATGCCGAGCTTCTCATCCTCGTCGATCGAGATTGTGGCGCCGGTCTCTTCCTGAATACCCTGTATCACCTTACCCTGCGGGCCGATAACTGCACCGATCATCTCTTTCGGGATCTCGATGGTGATCAGACGCGGTACGTGAGGCTTATAGTCTTCGCGGGCTTCCGGAATAGCTTCGGCTATCTTGCCGAGGATATGGAGGCGTCCCTGACGTGCCTGGTCGAGTGCCTTGGCGAGGATCTCGTAGCTGAGGCCGTCACACTTGATGTCCATCTGAGTGGCGGTGATGCCGTTTTCAGTACCTGTAACCTTGAAGTCCATGTCGCCGAGGTGATCCTCGTCGCCGAGAATATCTGAGAGAACTGCATATTTTGTGGCTCCCGGGTCGGAGATAAGACCCATGGCAACGCCGGCTACGGGACGCTTCATCTTCACACCTGCGTCGAGAAGGGCGAGTGTGCCGCCGCATACTGTAGCCATAGAGGATGAGCCGTTAGACTCAAGAATATCGCTGACGATACGGCATGTGTAGGGGAATCCGTCGGGGAACATACGCTTAAGCGCGCGGTGTGCAAGGTTGCCGTGTCCGATCTCGCGGCGTCCTACACCACGCTGCGGCCGAGCTTCGCCTGTGGAGAAGGGAGGGAAGTTATAGTGAAGCAGGAAGCGTTCCTTGCTTTGATTGAGCACGTCGTCTACGATCTTCTCGTCGAGTGTGGTGCCAAGTGTTGCTGTCACAAGGGCCTGGGTCTCGCCGCGGGTGAAGACTGCTGATCCGTGAGGTCCAGGTATGTAGTCGGTTTCGATCCATATGGGGCGGATTTCCGTGGTCTTACGGCCGTCGAGACGGATGCCCTCGTCGAGAACGCAGCGGCGCATAGCCTCTTTCTCCACATCATGATAGTAGCGTTTCACCATGGCGATACGCTGTTCCTCAGTGTAGTTGGCAAGCTGCTCCTCTGTCATTTCAGGAAGATTTTCTATATATTCGTCGCGGATCGCCTTGAATGATTCGTTGCGCCACTGCTTGTCGGCGCTTCCGGTCTTGGCAATCGCATAAGCTTTATCATAGCATTTCTCATGAACGTCGGCGCGCAACGCGTCGTCATTCACCTCGTGGCAGTATTCGCGCTTGGTCTCCTTGCCGGCTTCTTTCATAAGCTCCATCTGGGCAAGGCAGTGCTTTTTGATCTCCTCGTGGGCTACTTTCAGCGCCTCGAGCAGGTCAGCTTCGCTGACTTCGTCCATCTCTCCTTCCACCATCATGATGTTATCGTAGGTGGCGCCGACCATCAGTTCGATATCGGCATCCTCTATCTGGGAGAATGTAGGATTGATCACCCATTCGCCTTTGACGCGGGCCACACGCACTTCGGATATAGGTCCGTTGAATGGAATATCGCTGCATGCGAGTGCGGCAGAAGCCGCGATGCCGGCAAGGGCGTCCGGAGCGTCGTTCTCGTCAGCGGAGAAGAGGGTTACGTTTACGAATGTTTCAGCGTGGTAATTATCGGGAAAGAGAGGACGTAGCACGCGGTCTACGAGGCGCGACGTGAGGATCTCATAGTCGCTGGCGCGTCCTTCGCGTTTCAGAAAACCGCCGGGGTAACGTCCGATAGAGGCGTATTTTTCCTTGTACTCTACTGTGAGGGGCATGAAGTCTACACCCTCGTTGGCCTCCTGCGCGGAGCAGACGGTAGCGAGAAGCATGGTGTTGCCCATGCGTACTTCCACCGCACCATCCGCCTGTTTGGCGAGCTTGCCGGTTTCTATCGTAATAGTGCGGCCGTCGCCCAGCTCAATGGTTTTCTTGATTGGCTGTGGTTTCATTCTTGTTTAAGTTCTTTCTTGTTTTTCGTTTACTTTGTCGCTTTCAGTGCAAAAAAGGCATCAAGCCGCATAGCCGCTCAATGCCCTTTCTGCGTTCAGTCTGCAAAGATAATACATTTTATCGGATTTTCCTAATTTTTAACCACTTTTCGGCTTTTAAAATTCTCCGCATTACGCGCTGATCAATTATCGTTGATCGCTAACCTTCCTTTCCCTTTGCCGACCCACGGGGATGGGCGTTGTCGTATGCCTTTTTCATGTCGGAGAATGTGAGGTGTGTGTAGATCTGCGTCGATTGAAGTGACGCATGTCCGAGCAGTTCCTTCACTGAGTTGATTTCAGCTCCATTGTTAAGAAGCGATGTCGCGAATGTGTGCCTCAGCGAGTGCGGACTTTTATGGGTGGCTCCTGTCGGCATCAGAAGTTTATGGACTATCCCGTAGATAGTCACTCTTGAAAGTCTGCCGCGTTTCGAACATAGCAGAGGGGCAGGAGAAGGCAACGCGTAGAGTCCGTCTCTTACTGTCTGCCATTCCCGGATTTCAGCTAAGAGTTCGTCTGCGACAGGAATGATACGTGTCTTGTCACGCTTGCCATGCACTCTTATCTCCTTCTGGTGGAAGTCGATATCGGCGTCGGAAAGCTTAGCGAGCTCGTCGAGTCGGAGGCCGCATGAATAAAGAATCGTTATGATAAGCCTGTTACGCATATTTAGGATCGGATCACCTTCCGGTATCGGGTTGGCGAGTATATCTTCCATCTCCTGTTCTCTGACGAATTCCGGGAGTTTACGTCCGATCTTGGCAAGTTGCACGTCTGAAGCCGGATTGTTGGCGATCAGTCCTTGTTTCTGAATCCATCTGAAGAAAGCGCGGGCGGCCTGTGTCTTGCGGCGTAGGCTGCGCGGCGAAAGTCCGTTGCGTGCCATATCAGCCAGCCACGCACGGATATCAGCCGTCGTGACGGTGGCGGGGTCGGGCAAATCCTCCTCTTTACCGAGAAAAGCCGACAGTTCACGGAGGTCGCGTCCGTAGGCATCCGCAGTCAGCCGGCTTCGGTTGAGCTCCAGCTCCAGATATTTCAGAAACTCACTTATCATTTTATCAATGCATAATGCATAATTCTTAATACTAATTCAATTGGAAAAATAAAGCGAGTCGGCTAAATTATGATTAGCATCAGGCAATATAGTAATTGGTCGCATTCCCCAATAAGAAAATGCGACCAATTATTGTATTGTATCGTAGTGTAGGCAGATCGATTACTCCTCGTTCTGACGCAGCTGCTGCACGTAGATGGCCTTGATCATTTTCTTGCGGTTGGTCACCGACGGCTTTTCGAATGCCTGACGGCTGCGGAGTTCTTTTACGATTCCTGTGCGCTCGAATTTGCGCTTGAATTTCTTGAGGGCTTTCTCGATGTTCTCGCCTTCTTTTACGGGTACGATAATCATGCTTTTGTTTTCTTGTTTTATTGGTTTTTATATATTTTCGTGGTTGTAAGCGGATGGCACTTAAGCGTGCATTCCGTTTGCGGTTGCAAAATTACTCATAATCCGCAACCTGACAAAATTTTTCGGCTAAAAAATTGAATCTTTTCTATTTTTTCAGTCGTCTACAACCTCCTTCCGCATGATTTTTATGGTTGATAATGTTGTTTAAGTCTCTTTTGAGTGCAAAATTACTAAAAATCCCCGACTTATGCAAATAATTACCGTCGTTGTCGCACAACGTAAAACGCGTCACTTACTTATCAAGGAGCATTCTCGGTGCCTCCAGTATCGGAAGGTTGGTCTCCGTCGGCACGTAGATCACAGTCTTGTTGTTAAGGTCAGACTGCTGACGTACCCACAGATACTGGATATAGGTAGGCGTTATGCTGCCGTTCTCAATGCGAATTGCTTCGGCCGCGCCTTTAGCCCGCTCGATCTCCGCCTGTGCGTTCAGCTTTTCCGCTTCGAGATTGGCCTTTGCCTCCTCTATCTTGATCTTACGGTTCTGCTCTGCCTTAGCAAACTCCGCCTTGCCTTCCATTTCCTGGCTCCATACGTTATACCACGGGCGGATGAACGCCATAGCCACTATTACCACGATGATTGCGCCTACTCCCCAGAGTGCTTTCTTGATGATCTCCGGGCCGATGTTGTTCTGATTGTTTGAATACATTGCTGTGAGTGTTTAAAAGGTTTAGAATGTTTAAATGGTTTATAAGGGTTTAAGAGGGTTTAAATGGTTTAAGGGGTTTAGAATGTTTAAATGGTTTATAAGGGTTTAAGAGGGTTTAAATGGTTTAAGGATATACTCTACTCATGCAACAAAGATAGTTTTATGAGTCGGGGCACTAATATGTCTATTTCATAGAGGGCAGAGGTAATGACATCAAGGATGGTTTAATTCTGAGTAATGGGTCAGAAATTATCCTTCGTCAGCATCTGGCGGAGGGATAGGTGGGTGATGCCGTCATAGTCCTTTGGTTTTGAGATGGGATCCATAGAAATGACGTATTTAGGATAATTGTCTTTTATAGTCAACAGATTTCCGAATTCCCGTTCCATAGTCTTCTCGTCAGTCAGCATATATGCTATCTGGAAATATGCAGTTTTGCCGTTCTTCTCAGCTACAAAATCAATCTCTCCGCTTGGTAAAGTCCCGACAAAAACCTTGTATCCAAGGTCTTTCAGATGAAGGAATGCCGCGTTTTCCATCAGTTTCTCTATATCTTTAGTCCGATCGCTTCCTGCAAGTGAATTTCTCAGACCGAGATCTTCGAAATAATATTTGTCATTTGACTCAAGCAGTTTCTTCCCATGTATGTCATAACGCTGAACCTTGTTGACAATATAGGCATTCCCTGCTGATCTAAGGTAGTTTATAGCAGTTAGAGGGGTAAGGTCTATTTTCTGGGATTTCAAATACTTTGAAATAGATGTAGCCGACATGAGCTGACCGGTATTATCACCAGTGAACCGCATTATATTTTCAAACAACGTCACGTTGCGTAATCCTTCGCGTTCTACGACATCTTTCAGTACGATGGTATTATAGATATTGTGGATATACTCCCAGACCATATCTTCGTTCTCAAGTCCAAGTCTATAGAGATGGGGGAGGCCTCCGAAGGAAAGATACTTCTCAAGACTTTCCTGTGAATCCTCGAGGCTGTGAAAAGTCAGGAATTCCCTGTAGGAAAGACTTTGGATATGAATGTCGATATATCTCCCTCCCAGATATGTGGAAAGTTCAGACGAGAGCATCTTTGCATTGCTTCCCGTGACTATTATCCTGCATTCTTCGTCTGCGTTCAGGCTTCTGAGTGTGTTCTCAAATCCTTTGATGTCCTGAACCTCATCTATGAGCAGATAATTGTCCTTATCCTCTTCTATCTTTCCCTCAAGATATGCCGATAGGTCATCATCCGTGCGAATGTCGGCGAATTTCTTTTTCTCCTTATTGATATAGATTATGTTTGCTTCCGGATTTTTTTCCTGTATGTCCCGGACAAGCTGCCGGAGTATATAACTTTTCCCTACACGACGCTGTCCTGTAATTGCGATCATCACGCCTTTGTCTATATAACGCATGATGTGGTTGATATACGTATCTCTTCTGATGATTTCCATACTGCAAAGATAATGAATTTTGTTAATCATACCAAACAAAATTACATAGAACTGCGATTTTGTTAATCATGATTAATGAAATTCGTAATATTGTTGTTTTTATTAAGTACGATTAACAAAATCGTGGAGTATACATGAAAACGGCAGTCATCTTCACAGACAGCTGCCGCTTAGTGTTTTCCATAATACATTTTACTAACCTAACATCATGAAACTAATTTCTTACTTATATCTATAAGACAACCGGGATCGCAAAAGGTTTAATGCGATCCCGGTTTATTTTGGAAGGTTAAGGTCGGTTTAGAAAGCTACCTTGCTTGTCTTCGTACCTTTCTTGACGATGTAGAGGTTGCCTTTGGTCGGATTAGCTACCTTTACACCCTGAAGGTTGTAGTATACAGCGGAAGCATTGTCACTGCTGATGGATTCAATACCAGAGCCGGTGCTGATTAAAAGTGTCTTGTCAGTGAGATTGAATTCAACTGTAGCATTCTCTACAGACTGTGTGAGCTTGCAATTATTGCCATTGTAGACGAGAGTTACGGCAGTATCCGGAGCAATTGTCTCGTCTGAGCCGTAGTTTATTGTACCCCAGGCTGAATCAGCGATCTTGAATTCTGTTCCTGCTTCCATGCTTACATTGGCAAGCGTGTAGAGGTTACCGTCGGTTGTTGTGAGTTTCCATGCCTCATCAACACCCCAGCCGTTCATGTCGCCGCGTAAATAAATGTCAAATTCCGGTCTTGCGTCCTCGGTAGTAAACTTGATGGTCTGATTTGACGGATCGATAGTCACTGTCCAGTCAGCTTCGAAGTCAAGTGTGAATTGATAATCTTGTTTTACTTCAAACTTGAATACGCCGTTTCCTATATTGTCGGTCGGAGCTATAGTTGCGGAATTAAAATCATCCCAGTTGCCTGCCATAGTCGAGATCTTCATAGATGCGGTCTTTTCAGCCACAAGGGTATAGACACCGTCAGCAAATGTGAACACTGCAGGAGATTCAGGATCCCAACCCTGGAAACTGCCGACAGCATAGTAATTTACGGTTGGCTCCTCAGCTGCGGGCTCGAAAAGCACCTGATTTACAACACATGGACCCTGCATCACAACGCCACCGTTCTTAAGGAGTGAGAAAGCGTCATATGTAGTAGCTTCATCTCCTTCTCCTACTACATATGCTGCAAGAGCCTCTACAAGATCGAGGGTAATCCAGCCGGTTTCTTCATCCACAGTATAGAAATCGTATTTCCATGCCTCATAAGTAGGAAGATTCCAGCCACTCCATCCTCCAAGTATGATCTGAAGCGTATGTTCGGATGCTGATTTATCAAACTGTACTTTTATCTTATCGCCGGCTTTAACATCAGCAAAAACTTCTTTAGGAATTGAAACTCCGTCACCCCACGCGCACTGCTTCGGTCCGAACCATACAGTGTAGGGACCAACCTCGATTGATCCTTCTTCCAGCATGACCTTTGATATGTAGGTTGCGTTTCCATTGAAGGAGATGCCGTTTTCATGAATCTTGGTTGCTATATCATAAGTGATGCCAAATGATACCTCACAAGCCTCATTGACTATGGACCCTATCAACGGAGGCCATCCTCCGTTAGTCCCGTCTATGATGGATACCTGGGGATATTGGGAGAGCTCTTTGTCGGCGCTTGCCACTGTAATGACAATTTTGTCGCCGGCCTTGATCTGAGCTGCATCTGCAGCGGTTAAAGAATAGACGGGTTTACCCCAGTCAGTAAGTACTCCCTCGGCGGAAGGAGCTTCCCAAAGGACCTTTGGCTCAGCGCTTACGCTGAATGCCATAGCAGCGACAGCTGCCGACATAAGTAATTGTTTAATCATTGTGTTAGATTTTAAGTGAATTATTGGGTTATAAACAACTTCAATGCAAAAATAATAATTTATTCTCAAAAACAAAAAAAATATTTTATTTTTCAACAGTTAAATTACACCTCAGGTCATCGCGAGAGATGCCGCTCTTTTACCAGTCCATGACGGAAGGCGTGCAGGAGGTCTTTCAGTTCGTCGATTTGCCCCTGAAGCTCATGGCCTTTGTCGGTGTCGCGTACACGAAGCCGCTTTGCCGACAGCTCCACGATCTGTTTTGAACCAAGGATATCGGTGCCTTCCTTCACGGCTTTCTCAGCCGATTCGAACGGCTCATGCTGCACGAGTTCAAGTCCGCGGCTGTGATAGACGAGGGTATAACCCGCGATGCCCGTGGTGGAATGATATGCTTTTGAAAAACCTCCGTCGATGACGAGCAGTTTTCCGTTGGCACGCATCGGGCTTTCCCCTTTGGCCGCCCTCACCGGCACGTGGCCGTTGATGATGTGGCGGTGTTCACCTTCCACGCCGAAAGCATCCAGGATTCCATCGATTATCTTCTCGTCGTTGCGCAGCTTATAATAGTTTCCTTTCTCTTCCGTATGGGTGGAGATGTCCTTTATGAAATACCGCTCGAAGGTAGCCATTTTCGACTTGTCGAAAAGAGGAGAGTCCTTTCCGCACCAGAGATACCAGTAATAGTCAATAGCGAACTTCCGTAGTTCCGGATCTGTATCGTCGTTGAAAGCGGCCCTCATCATCATTCCGATACGGTGCATCAGCTCACGTCCCTTGTATCCGGTTCCGTTCAGTTCCACCTCCTTCAGGCTTCCGTCTTCATTAAGAGGCATAGAAGCGTGGAAGAGCAGGTTGGAGTTATAGATCGCATACATGCATCCGTGCGAGAGCAGACACTGTACATGCCGGTTGAGTTTATCGCTCACCATAAACGAATGGTGAAGTTTCTCTACGAGTGATGCCTCTTCCGGTGTGAGTTCGTAAGGTGATTCTGCCGATACTGTCGGAAAATTGGTGTCCTTAAGCTCGTATTCCTTGCCATTAAGGTTGATCACACCCTTCTCTTTATCTATCAGATGCAGGAGTCTGCGGTCTTCCATCTTCCATTCAGGCCGTCGGTCAATAGTCTGTCCTTCGAGCTTGAACTGGATGATGCTTATGGCCTTGTGCATCTTAGCCCAGAGCTGCAGCGATTTTTCATCCGGAGCGTGTTCTCCGTCCATAATATGAGGGCCGAATCCCTCACAGGGATCATCGCCGTATGTTTCGAGCGCGAACGTGGCAAGAGGCACGAGGTTGATGCCGTAGCCGTCTTCGAGGGTTGCCATGTTGCCGTAGCGAAGCGACAGTCGCAAGACGTTGGCTATGCAGGCGTCATTGCCGGCAGCCGCTCCCATCCACAGCGCATCATGGTTGCCCCACTGGATATCAAACCGCTCGTAGGCGCATAGCGTATCCATTATCAGGTGCGCCCCCGGACCGCGGTCGAAGATATCACCCAGGATATGCAGCTGGTCGATACTCAGCCGCTGGATCACGTTGCAGAGCGCGATGATGAAGTTGTCGGCCTGTCCGGTAGATATGATAGTCTCGATGATCCGGCGGAAATATGCGTCCTTGTCATAGTCGGTAGGAGATTCATGCAGAAGCTCCTCTATGATATATGCATATTCCTTTGGAAGGGCCTTCCTCACACGTGAGCGGGTGTATTTGGAGGATACGGACTGTAGCACAAGGATGAGCTGATGGAGTGTCACGCTGTAGAAGTCGTCCATGTTGTCCTCGTCGGCCTTCGTATACTCCAGTTTGCTCTCCGGATAATATATGAGCGTACAGAGATTGCGGATATCCTGCTCGCGCAGTGATGTGCCGAATATCTCCGTCACCTTTCGGCGTATGTTGCCCGACGCGTTGCGGAGTATGTGGGAGAAGGCTTCGTTCTCGCCGTGAAGGTCGGCCACGAAATGCTCTGTTCCTTTCGGTAGATTCTGTATTGCCTCGAGGTTTATGATCTCGGTACTTGCCGCCTGCACGTTGGGAAAGGTCTGCGAGAGCAGACTGAGTATTCTCAGGTCTGTCTCCCGCTCACGGTCTTCCTTACGGGCATCATTGATGTCTACCGCTACCGGCAGATCAATCCTGCGGTCCATACCAGGTGGAATACATATGATAGTTGTTGGCGATCTTTATGTTCATCTCCTTGGCTTTTTCCGGCTCCACCATCTTGACAAACTTGGCCGGGCACCCGGCCCATAGCTCATGCTTGCCGATCTTGGTATTGCTAAGTACGACCGAACCTGCGGCGACTATCGCTCCTTCTCCGACTACGGCATTGTCCATCACCACAGCTCCCATGCCTATGAGGGCGTAGTCCTCGACCTTGCAGCCATGGAGCACAACGTTGTGTCCTACCGACACATGGTCGCCGATCTCAATTGTGGATTTCTCATATAGTGTATGCAGTACGCTGCCATCCTGGATATTGACGCCGTTGCCCACCCTGATTGAGTTAACGTCTCCGCGGAGCACCGCTCCAAACCAGATGCTGCATCCATCGCCGATCACGACGTCGCCTACCACTACTGCGTTTGCCGCAAGGAAACAGTCCTTGCCGATCACCGGGGTAAATCCCCTCACTTCCTGTATTATTGCCATTTTTATTAAATTTTCAGTTATAAATTGGAGTTATCCTGATTAATCTCGATTTATCTTGTTATATCCCGATTTAGCTTGGTATTGTCATAACCTTTAATTATTAACCATTGATCTTTGATTCAAGCCATTTTTTTTCATCCGCGTCCAGAAGAGGGGAGAGGCGTTCGATGATCTCCTTATTGTAGCTTTCCAGCCATCGTTTTTCTTCCGGTGTGATTATCTCCCATTCGATAAGATTTCTGTCAAATGGAAAGAGCGTAAGGTTCCGGAATCGGTAGAATTCACCGAACTCGTTGTTCTTCCAATGCTCAACGGCCAGCATGTTCTCACATCTGATGCCGTATTTGCCTTCTATATAGAGTCCCGGTTCGTCGCTCATCACCATTCCCGGCTCGAGAGGAACAGGTATATCGTTCATTCGTATCTGAGCGGGGCCCTCATGGCAGTTGATGAAGAAACCCACTCCATGTCCTGTGCCGTGGTAATAGGCTTTCCCTTCGTTCCAGAGATACCTGCGTGCGAGGATATCGAGCTGTGCTCCGCGGGTCCCTTTAGGAAATGTAGCTGTTGCAAGTGCTATCATTCCCTTCAGTACGAGCGTGAAGTCATGTTTCTGTTCTGCTGTCGGCTCTCCTCCAAGCGCGACTGTGCGCGTGATGTCGGTGGTGCCATGTGTGTACTGTCCTCCGCTGTCGATCAGAAGCAGGCCTTGTCCTGTGACCGGCACGTCTGTTTCGTCGCTCGGTTCGTAGTGGACGATGGCTCCGTGACTGTTCCAGCCGACAATGGCAGCGAAACTTTCATCTACGCAGTCAGGATCGGCAAGACGGCATTCCCTGAGCTTTCTTGCTATAGACATCTCTGTAAGCTTTCCGGCAGGAAATTCCTCGTCTATCCATTTGAATAGCTTCACGAGAGCTACTCCGTCCTTTTCCATGGCAGTACGCCAGTGGGCGAGCATGGTCTCGTTTTTTACGCTCTTTAATTTCGCTACTCCTTTGCCTCCCTCAATGGCTGTGGGAATTGCCTCGGCTATGGTGATTGAAGTAAGCGAGGGATCGATCAGAACACAGGATGAGGGCGAAAGGGTCTCTGCAAACCTTGTGACTTCATCATATCCGCGTATCTCAATATCGTATTTCTTCAGGAACTCCCTTACTTCTTCAGTCAGTTTCTTTTCGTTGATGAATAGGATCCGGCTGCCTTCCTTGTCAAGGTACAGATAGGCAAGAAACATCGGACTGAATACCACGTCGCCGGCGGCTCTGAGGTTGGTGGCCCATGCTATGTCATCCAATGCGGATATGAGGATGGCGTCGGCTCCCTCCTTATCCACTTCCGTAAGGATTCTTGATATTTTTGATTCTACGGTTTCCCCTACGATATCCTCGTCGTGTATGAAGAGCCGGTTGAGCGGTTGTTCCGGCCGATCGGGCCAGATATAGTCAAACATCGGGAAGTCGGTGGCGAAGTGCAGACCGGCCTCCTCGAAAGCTTCCCGCATCTTTTCAGCGTCAGTACTGCTGAAGGTCATTCCATCGATCGCCACCACTGAATCTTCAGGCATCATGTCCGCAATATATTCCACAAGATCCACGCCTTCAGGACCATCGAGCGGCATCATCTCAAAACCTGTTCCCTCGAGCTGCTGACGAGCCTGAATGAAGAAACGGTTGTCTGTCCATACATATGCGCGATCTTTAGTCACTACGGCTATGCCGTTGGTGCCGTTTTCAGATTTGAATCCGGTCATCCATTCCCTTCCACGCCAATGCGCAGCCGGGATCTCGCTTTGGTGAGGGTCTGTGCTGTTGATGATGCAGCAGTCGATTCCCTGTTGAGCCATCACCCTACGCAGCGCATCGAGCCTTTTCTTTTCGATCTTTTCCATGGCTTTCCATATTATAATGCAAATATAATGAAAAAATCCGTATTCTGTCTCATCTAAATGAGTTTTTATTTTCTTATGGTCTGTCAGTCCTTACTTCGAAGACTCGGGACAAAAGCCTGAGATATTTTATAAAATGGTCAATTTGTCGCAAAATTGGTTAAAATGACCGGGGGGGGTAAATTTATAGTTCCAACTATTGCACAATCGAAATAAAAGTATTAATTTTGCATTGTCAAGAGAGGAAAGAGTTTGGTTTGAAATAATTGGCATAGCATTTTTATTTCTCTTGACAAGCAAGTCTAAAGCTTTTTAAGTAATAGTGATATAATTTGTAAGTTAGTGGTTGAGTAAGTGTTGTTTTTGCTTGTGAAAGTGGATGCAATATCTAAAAAATCACACTGTGGCCGGAGTTTGCGAAAATCCCGGCCACAGCGTTTTTATGTATTCTTTCTCACCATCCATAACAGGCGGCAGAACTTCTTAAGAAAAAACAGATCCATCCCCGTTATAGGAATGGACCTGTTTCGTTATTCACCGGTTAGTTGCCGATATTTAGCGTGTGATGTGATCACTTAAAATATTCAACAGCGGCTTTCTCCACCGGAAGAGCCTCAAGATAGTTCTTTATGTAGCGGTTGAAGCCTTCCACGTCTTCCTCTGTAGGAGCAATGCTCGTGCCGGTGTTGCCATCAAAGACTTCCATCTCCAGATAGTCGGCCAGATTGCGGTCGTTTACGTTGTTTACGAGATATCCGGCGAGCAATGCCATGCCCCATGCGCCACCTTCACCAGCCGTCTCCATGACTGAGATAGGGGAGTTGAGGGCTGCAGCGAGGATGCGCTGTCCTACGCCCGGAGTCTTGAAGAGGCCGCCGTGGCCCGTGATACGGTCTACCTTGATCTTCTCCTCATCGAAAAGGATGTCATTACCGATCTTGAGGCAAGCTACAGCCGCGTTCAGGTTGGCCCGCATGAAGTTCGCGAGATTGAATTTGTTGCCTACCTTACGTACGAAGAGGGGACGACCCTCGCTCAGTCCGGTGATAGGCTCCCCGGAGAAATAGTTGTAGCTTACGAGGCCTCCGCAGTCCGCATCGCCGTTGAGGGCATTGTTGTAGAGCTTGCCGAATATCTCGTTCATATCCACGGGCACACCCATCAGCTCTGTATACTCACGGAAGAGTCCTACCCACGCGTTAAGGTCGGAAGTACAGTTGTTGCAATGCACCATAGCAACGAGGCTTCCGTCGGGTGTCGTGACCATGTCGATCATCTCATATGGCCGGCTGAGGTCTTTTTCAAGCACAATCATGGAGAATGAAGATGTGCCAGCCGAAACATTGCCGGTACGTTGCTTCACGGCGTTGGTTGCCACCATTCCGGTTCCGGCGTCACCCTCGGGAGGACAAAGCGGAGCTCCCGCCTCAAGATTTCCGGAGATGTCGAGATGCTTCGCGCCTTCCTCCGTGAGGTAGCCGGCGTTCTCTCCGGCTACAAGGATTTTAGGAAGCACGTCCTCAAGTTTCCAGTCGAAGTTCCTGTCGGCGATCATCTCGTCAAACTTCTTCACCATCCTGGCGTTGTAGTTCTTTGTCTCCGGATCTACGGGCAGCATTCCGCTTCCGTCGCCTATACCGATTACTTTCTCTCCTGTAAGCTGCCAGTGGATATATCCGGCGAGTGTGGTGAGGAAAGCAAGGTCTTTTACGTGTTCCTCACCGTTCAGGATAGCCTGATAGAGGTGGGAGATACTCCAGCGGAGGGGAATATTATAGTCGAATTCTTTCGAGAGAATAGCGGCAGCCTCACCTGTATTGGTATTTCTCCATGTGCGGAAGGGGGCGAGCATATTGCCGGCTTTGTCGAAAGGCATGTATCCGTGCATCATGGCGCTGATGCCGATTGAGGCGAGTTTCTTTATCTCAACGCCGTATTTATTCTTCACGTCTTCGCGAAGGTCTCTGTAGCAGTCCTGCAGTCCGAACCATATTGCCTCCTGGCTGTAGGTCCAGAGGCTGTTGACAAGCTGGTTTTCCCACTCGTGGCTTCCCTGGGCTATCGGATTATTGTTCTCGTCGATGAGAACGGCCTTGATTCGGGTAGAGCCGAACTCGATTCCGAGCACGGCTTTTCCCGATTCAATGGTCTGTTTTATTTTTTCAGGCATGTTTTCTTGTTTTCGTCGTTTTCATCGTTTTCGTCGTTTTCATCGCCTTACCACGTATCTGTGACAACGATGACAACACCGACAACGATGACAACTTATTTATTCAGCATGTAATACACATCATTGTATCTCAGCTCGCGCTTGAAGCCCTGCATGGTGGTGTCCTTGTCGATGCGGACCATCTCGATACCGGCCATCTCGGCATAGTCTTCCCAGTATTCAGGAGTGATGTCGTAGCTGAAGCAGGAGTGATGTGTGCCGCCTGCCATGATCCATGCTCCTGCGCCGATCTCGAAGTTCGGCTTCGGAATCCAGAGTGCGGATGCTACAGGAAGCTTGGGAAGCGGTTTGGACTTGATGCACTCCACATCGTTGACGATGAGTCGGAATCGGTTGCCGAGGTCGATTACAGTGGCTGTAATGCCGTCGCCGGGCTTAGAGGTGAAGACAAGGCGTGCAGTCTGAGCCTTGCGGATACCGATGCCGAGGAAGTGTACCTCGAGGCGGGGTTTCTCTTCTGCGATGAGCGGACATACCTCAAGCATGTGTGCCTGGAGGATGGAGCTGTTCGCACCGTCGAAATTGAGGGTGTAGTCTTCGAGGAAGGAGCATCCCTTACCCATTCCCTGACTCATATACCAGAGTGTGCGGTAAAGGGCTGCGGACTTCCAGTCGCCTTCAGCACCAAAGCCGATGCCTTCGGCCATCAGTCGCTGTGATGCGAGACCCGGAATCTGGTCGAAACCTACGAAGTTCGGGTCGTTGATGTCCTGTGTGCCGAGGTCGTCGAAGTTTGTGGTGAATGCCTTGGCGCCTTTCTCCTTAAGGATACTGCGGAGGGCGAGTTCTGCCTTGGCAGCCTCATAGACAGACTTGTATCCGTCAGTGGAAGGATCCTCAAGGGCTGCGTCGTGAGCGTATTCCTTGAAGTATACGGATATCAGATTCTTAGTGTCTTCGTCAGATACTTTCTTATAGTGCTCCATGAGCTCGCTTACAGGGCAGTAGTCTACATGATAGCCGAGCTGCATTTCAGCGTCTACTTTGTCGCCGTCGGTAACAGCCACGTTGTTCATCTGGTCGCCGAAGCGGAGGACGAGCATGTCCTGTGCGTCGGCCCATGCAGCTGCAACACGCTGCCATACTGCGATGCGATCCTGAGTATTGGCGTCTTTCCAATAGCCGACCACTACCTTACGGCGTACCTTCATGCGGGCGCAGATATGTCCGAACTCGCGGTCTCCGTGTGCTGACTGGTTAAGGTTCATGAAGTCCATGTCCATTGTGTCCCAGGGTATCTCGGCGTTATACTGAGTGTGGAAGTGGAGTAGCGGTTTGCGGAGAGCCTGCAGGCCGTGAATCCACATCTTGGCGGGCGAGAAGGTGTGCATCCATGTGATAATGCCCACGCATTTTGCGTCGTTGTTGGCGGCCTTCATCACTGCTTCAACCTCCTTGGAGGAGTTTGCAGTGCCTTTGTAGACTACCTTAATCGGAAGACGTCCGGAATTGTTGAGACCGTCTACCATTTCCTTAGAGTGTGCGTCGACTGCAACCACAGCGTCGCCTCCATAGAGCAACTGTGCGCCAGTCACCCACCATATTTCAAGATTCTCGTACATTGTATTTTAGTTTAAAAGGTTATTATTTCGTTTTTGTCTTTTTGTCGTTTTCATAGCGTTTCATTGTGTGTCTGTGACAACGTCGACAACGATGAAAACGATGACAACTTATTGTCCGTAATATGCGTTCGGGCCGTGCTTCCTGTTGAAATGCTTCTCTACAAGAAGCGGATTCATGGTCAGGTTGGGATTAGCCGCGAAGGCGATGCTCGCCATCTTGGCTACCTGTTCCATCACCACCGCATTGTGCACTGCGTCATGCGGATCCTTGCCCCATGCGAAAGGTCCGTGATTCTTTACAAGCACTCCCGGAGTGTGCATCGGGTTCATTCCCTCGAAGCGCTTGATTATGACGTTGCCTGTTTCAAGCTCATAGGCTCCCTTCACTTCCTCTTCCGTCATATCTGCCGTGCAGGGAATTGCCTCGTGGAAATAGTCGGCATGGGTGGTGCCGATGTTGGGTATGTCAAGTCCTGCCTGGCTCCAGCCGGTAGCGAATGTGGAGTGGGTGTGTACCACACCTCCTACCTCAGGCCATGCCCGGTAGATTGCCAGGTGAGTCGGAGTATCGCTCGATGGCTTAAGGTTTCCTTCCACAATGTTTCCTTCGAGGTCTACGACCACCATGTCTTCAGGCTTCATTACGTCGTAGTCAACACCGCTCGGTTTGATCACGACGAGACCCTTTTCACGGTCGATGCCGGATACATTGCCCCATGTGAAGATAACGAGACCATGCTTCACAAGGTCCATATTAGCCTTATATACTTCTTCTTTTAGTTTCTCAAGCATATTTCAGTTCAAAAACAAAATTTTAATTCTCAATTCTCAATTTATAAAGTGTTGCTCCTCTCTTCGATCCACTCTTGTCTATCTTATCCGTTTTTTCAAGATTGTATATATCCAGGATTCTCTTACGGAAATTTCTCTTGTCGAGTTTCTCGCCGAGAATCGCCTCATATACAGACTGAAGCTGACTCAGCGTGAAGAGTTCCGGAAGGAACTGAAACACTAACGGCTTCCGATTGACCTGCTGACGCAGATAGTCCAATGCTTTCTCCACAATGAGCGGATGGTCGAAAAAGAGTTCCGGCATTTCATCCAGCGGCACCCAGCAGGCATCGTTGTCAGTGACTCTCTGGTGATCCTGCTCGTCAAAATTGAGCAGGGCGCAATAGGCCACCGATATTACTCTTGCTCCCGGATCTCGGTCGATCGCTCCGAAAGTGCCAACCTGTTCCATATAGACGTTTTCAAGGCCTGTCAGCTGGAACAACACACGTTTTGCTGCGTCTTCAAGAGATTCATTGTCCTCGACGAATCCTCCCATCAGCGACCATTTATCCCGTCCGGGCATCATGCGTCGCTTGATGAGAAGTATGTTGAGTTTTCCTTCATGGAGTCCGAAGATCACGCAGTCCACGCCGACGTAATGTCTGCTATGCTCCTTATAGTAATTCATAATGCATAATTCATAATGCATAATTCATAATTTACAATTCATAATGCATAATTTTGGTGCTCTTTCGAAGTCGTATGATTGGTTACTTCACGGAGTCGCATTATTATGCATTATGAATTATGCATTATGCATTGATTGGATTACCAGAAATACCAGTAGAAGGCCGCGGTGATGCCGAGAATGATGCAGGAGTGGATGACATCCCACTTGTCCCAGCTTGCGCGTGTCACGGCACGCTCTTCAGGAGTGGAAGTGCCGAATACGAGACCTTTGATCTTCTCGGGATCCGGAGCAGGAGTAAACATGCTGACCACAAAGATAACTGCAAGGCAGAACACCAGCATCCAGCCGCAGAAGAAGAGCCAGTTAGTATCATAGAAGAGCCACTGGAACCATGACTGGCTACCGTCGGCGGCAGCACCTACATTGCTATAATATACCTTGGCTCCAAGACGGGTGATACCCACTACGAGACCTGCTATCAGACCCCACATACCGCCCTTAGCCGTTGCTTTCTTCCAGGTGACACCCAAGAGGAATGCCGCGGCTATGCCCGGAGCGAGCACTGACTGTACGTCCTGCAGATAGAGATAGAGTACATCGCCCACCGAGCGCATCACGGGAATCCAGAGTATACCGAGGATCACGATCACTACGGTTGCTGCCTGGCCGATCTTTACGAGTTTCTTCGGGTCGGTGTTAGGCTTGAAGCGCTGGTAGAAGTCGATGGTGAAGAGGGCTGCCGATGAGTTGAATAGCGATGCGAGTGAGGACATGAGGGCTGCGAGGATACCGCAGACGATAAGACCTTTCACGCCGGCAGGGAGAAGTTTTGCAACGAGGGTCGGGAATGCGGCATCGCTGTTGGGAAGACCTTCGGGGGTGAGAGGAAGGAAACTTCCGAGCTGCTGATGGAGTGCAAAGGCGATCATGCCGGGAATGAGGAAGAGGAACACAGGGAGGAGCTTCAGATAGGCGCCGAAGATCGTACCGCGGCGTGCCTGCTTCTCATCACGGCCGGAAAGCACGCGCTGCACGATGAACTGGTCGGTACACCAGTACCAGAAACCGATCACTGCAGAACCGATAAGTGCACCGAGCCAGGGATACTGTGCGTCGCGGTTGTCGCGGATGAGGTTGACCATTGAGTCACCGTATTCATTCACCTTCACCTCAGAGCAGATAGCCATCATCTGATCCCAGCCTCCAAGTTCCTTAAGGCCGAGCACGAGGATTATGAGGGAGCCGAGAAGAAGGATAGGCGTCTGAAGCACTGATGTGTAGAGCACTGACTTCATGCCGCCGAAGATGGTGTAGAGAGCAGTGATGACTACAAGACCGATAGCTGCGATCCAGAAGAAATCGATTCCCCAGAGGCTTTCGATGCCGAATACCTGCTGGAATACAAGACCTCCGGCGTAAACAGTAACCGCTACTTTCGTAAGCACGTAGCTGATAAGTGAGATAACGGAGAGGATGGTGCGCGATGCCGGGTTGTAGCGTTTCTCAAGGAACTGCGGCATGGTGATCACCATGGATCGGCTGTAGAAGGGCACGAATACCCAGCCTAAGAGAAGGATCATCCAGCCCTGGATTTCCCAGTGAGCCATTGCCATACCTGAAGCCGCGCCGGAGCCGGCGAGGCCGATAAGGTGTTCTGATCCGATGTTTGATGCGAAGATGGAGGCGCCGATGGCGATCCATGTGGCGTCCTTGCCGCCAAGGAAGTAGTCGTCGGCATTGTTCTGTTTCTGCTTCATCACCCATACGATGATGCCTATCAGAGCCAATGCGAAGATCGCGACCACGATCCAGTCTAATAATGCCATAATTTTGGGGTTGTTAGGTTGTTATGTTGTTGATTTTTCAGTTGGGGTAAGGTCTTTAAGGATCCTAAAGACCTTAAAGACCTTATTCGTATTATTTCACTGCTGAGAAGCGGAATATGCAGTGGCTTGTGTATGTCTCGCCCGGATTGAGGAGTGCGGAGGGCCACTCGGGTTTGTTCGGAGTGTCCGGATATTTCTGGGTCTCGAGGCAGATACCGGTGCGTTGCTGGTAGACTATGCCTTTCTTACCGGTCACTGTGCCGTCGAGGAAGTTGCCTGTATACACCTGTATGCCGGGCTCGTCGGTCAGCACCTCAAGCTGGATTCCGGTAGTGGGGGAGTAGAGTGTGGCTGCCACCTGACCGGCGTCACGGTTGGTGTCGAGCACCCAGTTGTGGTCATAGCCGTTGCCGAACTTGATCTGCTCGAAGTCAACCTCTTCGATCTGCGCGCCTACTTCCTTGGCGGTGGTGAAGTCCATCGGAGTGTCCTTGACGTCGAGTATCTCGCCGGTGGTCATATATGTGGCGTCGACGGGAGTGAAGCGAGATGCGTTGACTGTCAGAATATTGTTGGTGATGGGCTGTGTCGGATCTCCGTTAAGATTGAAGTAGGAGTGGTTGGTCATGTTGATATATGTCGGGTTGTCGGTAGTTGCCTTGTAGGCAATATCGATGGCGTTGTCGCCGGTAAGGGTGTAGGTCACCTGTGCCTTAACGTTGCCGGGGAAATTATTGTCACCGTCAGGACTGTCCATGGTCAGAACTACGGTAGAGTCGTTGGGCTGCTCGGCTGAGTACACCTTATACTGCCATCCCGTCGGGCCTCCGTGCAGGCAGTGGCCGAAATTGTTCTGAGGAAGCTGGATTGTGTCGCCGTCGATCACGATCTTGCCCTGATTGATACGGTTGGCGTAGCGTCCGATAGACGCTCCGAAGTCACTCTGGTTGTTTTCAGGGAAATATGCCTGAACGCTGTCGAAACCAAGCACGACGTCTTTGAAATCGCCGTTGCGGTCGGGCACCATGATGGATACGATACGTCCGCCGAAATTAGTCACACACACTTCCATGCCGTTGGCATTCTTCAGTGTGTAGAGGGCTGTGGCCTTCCCTTCGTATTCACCGATGAAATTCTGCGGATCAAGCCCCGACAGGGTAGTCTGCGGAGCTTCTTTGGTTGTGTTGCAGGCTGTGAAGGCTATAGCCGCGCCGGCAAGCATCATAAAAGTTCTTGTCGCTTTGATCATGATATTATTGTGTTATTAAGTTTTTTGTCATTCCGGGTGTCAGTCAGTCCTTATGTTTCTTTTATTGAGTGTAAAATTTACACTCTTTCCCTTTCGGCCGTAAAATTACAAAAATAGCCTATATCCGCCAAATAAAATCATATGTTATTGAGCATATTTCGTAAATCCACATTTTCAAATTCCCAATTCCCAATTAAACAATTAATCAATTAAACGATTAAACATTTAAACCTTACTCGTCGGGGATTGTTACTCAATGTATAGACTATATCTACACCTGCAAATGCAATCCAACGATAATCCCACCCCGACTCCACAATCGGAGGAGAAGAAAGATGCGTCTGCTCCTAAAGTCAGGAAGCATCTTATACGCAATGCATGGATCCGTCGCCCGTTGAAGGTGATCGGTTGCATCATTGTTCTGATACTCCTCATTCCGGTACTCCTTTATATACCTCCAGTGCAGGACTTTGCCGTAAGGACTGCGACTAAAATGGTAGCGGACAAGACCGGCATGAAGATAGGTATTGATAAGTTAAGGCTCAAGTTTCCGGTCAATCTTTCACTCTCTGGTGTAAGCGTGGTGGAGGCTTCCGGTGACACAATGGTTCTTGCGCGTGAGGCTATAGTCGACGTTAAGCTCCGGCCTCTTCTCAGCCTTGACGTCCAGATAAAGCGTCTCAGGCTGCGAGACGGCTATTACCGTATGCTTTCGCCTGACTCATCGATGCTCATGACCGTAAAGGCCGGGCTGCTTGAAGTCGACGATAAGTCGGGTGCCAACATTCGGACAAGTGAGATCTCCCTCAACGATGCATACCTGAGGGATGGTGTCATAACTCTCGATATGGACGTATGGAAACAGAAACCTACTCCGCAGGACACTACTTCGACTCCTTTTCTTATTACAGCAAAGAAACTTCGCATCGACAATCTGCTTTTTACGATGTCGATGCTTCCGACTATAGATACACTGAGGTTTGACGCAGGGCATCTGACACTTGATGACGGCGTGATAGACCTTCGCGAGAATACAATTCGTATCGGCGATGTGACGGCTAACAGCGGAAGCGCACTGATGCTCGCCCCTTCGCTTGAATACGTCAAAGAGCATCCCGCTCCTGTGCAGCCGGCTGACTCATCTTCCCAATCAGCTCCCATGGTGATTGTGGCCGACCATATAACACTGAATTCATTCGATGCCCGATATGCAGTGGCCGGATCCCCGAAGGTGGCAGGTTTTGATGCCAACGACATAAGAGTAAACTCTCTGAACATAGATATTGAGGATTTCTATAACCGCGCTACGGATATTTCCCTCCCCGTAAAGGAACTGAGCGGTATGGAGCAGTGTGGTCTTACCATTACGGAGGGATCCGGGGTTTTCTCTATGGATTCAGCCGGGATGAGGCTCCGTGATTTCGATATCCGGACACCATTCTCCCGGGTAAAGGCCTCTGCGGCGATCCCCAACGCACTTCTGGCCTTCGAGCCTACGGCGCTGCTTGACGTGAATATCGACGCGAGTCTGGGAATGAACGATGTAAACAGCTTCATGCCCGATCTTGCAGCATATACATCCGCAGTGCCTGCCACCACACCCCTCAACGCTGTCCTTAAGGCTTCAGGCACTCTTGGCGACGCGGATATCGAGCAGTTTGACGTGGCTCTCCCGGGCACCCTGTCGCTCCGGGCGAAGGGAAAGGCTAAAAATGCTCTGGACATGAAGCAAATGGTTGCCAATCTGACTTTTGACGGTGAGCTACGGCGCCCGGGTATCGTTAAGAAATTCGTGCAGCTCGACGGCATCAACATCCCTACACTTAACATCAAAGGAACAGCTTCGGCAAACAGGGAGAACTATGCCGCGGACTTCAGGATGACGACTCCACAAGGAAATCTCGCTGCCAACGGACATGTGGGAATGAATTCCGAGAGATATGATGTGAAGGCATCGGTGAAATCTCTTAATGTCGGCGCTTTCATCGGCGACAAGACCATCGGACCTGTTACCGCTTCTCTCTCTGCCAACGGTGCCGGGTTCAATCCGGAGAAGCGCGGAGCGCACACCGACGTGCGCCTTGACCTTGCAAGTGCGGTCTACAATGGACATCCGATAAAGGATATCACTCTCCTTGCCACCCTTCGCAACGAAGACTTCTCCCTGAAGGCTAACTCTCCCAATCCACTGCTTTCCTTTGATATCAACGGATCGGGACGAATTTCCGATAATCTTTACCAGGCCGATGTAACCGCCGATATACATAATGTGGATCTTTATGCGCTCGGTCTCTCCGAGACTAAGAATGAAGGCGGCTTACTCTTTCACATCAATGGAACGGCATCACCCCATACATGGATATATGATGTCGACCTGAAGGCTCAGTCGATCGACTGGCATCTCGCCGATCAGGATTTGCAGATTCCGGATGGCGTCGACCTCCGTTTCGTCTCGACTCCTTCAGATGTCAGTTGCTTCATAGACGCACGCGGGGCCGACGTAAAGTTCGTCTCTCCTTCGGGGCTTGAATCTTTGGTTAAGAGATTTACCGAAGTCTCAGCCATGATTCCAAAGATTCTCGAAGAGCGTCGCATCGACGTGGAGAAGCTTGAGGAAAAACTGCCGCCGTTCACTCTTTCGGCCGATATCGAAGGTAATGGCATAGTGTCTCAGTTCCTTTCTCCTTCAGGAATGAGTATCGGCGACCTGAATGTGAATCTTTCAAAAGACTCCATAATCAACGGTTCAGCAGTGCTTAATGCCCTGCGTACGGAGTCGATGCGACTCGATACAATAACATTCGGGCTTCACTCACGCGGCAACCTGCTCGATTATGTCGTACACCTCGGCAACCGTCCCGGATCTTTCGATGAGTTCGCTGATGTGAGGGTGAGCGGATATATGGGTGAAAACCGTCTGTCGGCATATCTCGTACAGCATAATATAAAGAAGAAGATGGGCTATCGCCTTGGTTTCACCGCATCTATGGCGGATTCGGTGGTGTCTGTACGCTTCACTCCGCTTAAGGCGACCATCGCATACCTTCCGTGGACCTTCAATCTTGACAACTATATCGATTATACGATCTCAAGCCATAAGCTTAACGCAAATCTCGAGGCAAGCAGCGACAGAAGCAGCATACTTCTGCGAACTGAGAAAAACGAAAAAGGACAGGATAATCTCCATCTTAACCTGAAGAATATACAGGTGGAAGATTTCACGCATATGATGCTCAATCCTCCGCCGGTGACGGCAAGTGTCAACTCAGACATTAACGTCCGCTACACAGGCAAAGCCCTTGTAGGGAAGGGTACCCTTGACATTAAGGATGTATTCTACGACCGTAAGCGAGTGGGTGATTTCGATTTCACCCTTGCCGCCGGTATGGGCAACAAGGGAAAGAGCGCGGGAAAAATCGGCATGATGGTAGATGGCGCCGAGGCTGCTGCCGTACAGTTCATCCTTGCTCCTGATTCTGTCAATCCTTCAGCCGGTCTTGTTGCGGAACGTCTGAAACTCATACTCACAAAGTTCCCGCTTGATATTGCAAATCCATTCTTACCCCCGCAGACCATGAAGGTGTCGGGACATCTTGACGGCGATATGAGCCTTAGCGGCTCGTTTACTGACCCGAAACTCAACGGAAGCATATCATGCGATTCTGTCGGAGTGTTTGTAAACATGCTCGGCACACGCTTCCGCTTCGACCGAGATCCTATAACAGTAACAGACAATGTGCTCGATTTCCATGAATTCGAGGTATACGCGGTCAATAATAATCCCCTTACCCTTCGTGGCACAGTGGATGCGACGAAAATGTCTGACATGAAGTTTGACCTTTCCGCCAAGGCTTCCAATATCCAGCTTGTAGGCAACAAGGGGGGCTCCGAGATTTCGGGGAAACTGTTTACTGATCTTGATGCCTCGGTGAAAGGACCCATGTCAAGAATGAATGTCGACGCCACCGTGAATATCCTTCCTGCATCGGATGTGACTTATAATATGGTGATGACAAGCGATGCCCTCACCGGTGAGCGTGGCGCAGAGGGCGTGGTGAAGTTCGTTAATTTTTCAGATACCACTCAGGTGGCTAAAGCCGATTCGCTTACATCCTCGCTCGGCATGAGGATCACCGCCAAGGCCATCATCTCGCAGGGCACACATGTGATGGTCAATCTCGGCAATCAGGGAAAGGTGGAGTGCAATCCTTCGGGAACACTCAACTATTTCCAGAACTATGTGGGCGACATGAAGCTCAACGGGACACTCTATACCGGCAATGGCTTTGCCAACTACAGTGTGCCCGTAATCGGTAAGAAGAGCTTTACCTTCGATCAGAACAGCCATATCACCTGGAATGGTGACATTCTTAACCCGGCTCTCTCCATCATGGCTACAGATCAGGTCAAGGCCAGCATTCAGATGAGCGGAAACACCCGTCTCGTCAACTTCCTTGTCACCCTAAAGGTGGGCAACACGCTTTCCGCGCCTTCGGTTGTGTTCGATCTTTCGACCGATGACGACATGAGCATCAGCAATGAACTTCAGTCGATGACGGCAGATCAGCGCCAGCAGCAGGCTATGAACCTATTGCTCACCGGTTCCTACACCGGTCCCAGTGCGAAGTCGGTAGGCTCGAATATCGCCACAAGCAGCCTTTACAGTTTCCTTACATCTTCCGTCAACAGATTCCTTGCCGACAATGTGAAGGGTGTGGATATCAATCTTGGTGTGGATCAGTATGAGACGGGCACTAATGGCGCCACAAATACAAATACCTCGTATTCTTATCAGGTGTCGAAATCCTTGCTCAACAATCGTTTCAAGATAATCGTCGGAGGTAACTATTCTACCGATGCGTCGGCCGATGAGAATTTCCAGCAGAATCTTATAAGCGACATAGCATTCGAGTATATCCTGAAGCAGACCAACAATATGAGCCTCAATGCCCGCTTGTTCCGTCATACGGGATTTGAGAGTGTGCTCGAGGGTGAGATCACTGAGACGGGTGTCGGTCTGTCGTTGAGGAGGAGGCTTGCCTACTTTACCGAACTCACTCATTTCGGCCTCAGCAAGCTTTGGAAGAAACCGAAAAAGGCCATAGTGGTTCCCGCCCCGGTAGACTCCCTCTTAAACGTTAAGGATATTCCGCCGGTATCGACAGACTCGGTTAAGACAATGCAGTGATGCGCCGACCGGGTGTCGGCACACTGCCATAGCCATCCATAAGAAAGTATAGTATCAATCTTAAAAAAGTCTTATCAGGAAAAAGGATGAAGATCCATCGCAATCATAATATATGCCCTATCAAGGGAGCTGCAGTTTCACTCGCGGCTCTGTTTGTCACTCTGTTGCTCGCCGGAGCCTGCAGCACAACCAGTCGTCTTGGTGAGGATGAGGTGCTTTATACAGGAATAAAGAAGATTCAGATCAATCCTACGGGCGACGAGAAACTGCCGTCGGCCCTCGTGTCTGAGCTCAGACAGTCTGTAGACGTGAAGCCTAACAATAGCTTGCCTTTTATAACTCCATATGTGCGCTACCCGTTCCCATATGGCCTCTGGGTCTACAATCACTGGAATGACTCGGCCAAGGGTGTGTACGGATGGCTTTACAGACTGTTGGTGGAACAGCCGGTACTCGTCTCAGACGTACGTGCTCCGATGCGTACAAAAATGGTGGAGCAGATCCTCGCCGACAACGGTTATTTCGGATCTACCGTCACATATGAGGAGATTCCTGATAAGAAGAATCCCAAGAAGGCCGGTATAGCCTGGACTTTTGATGTTTCTTCTCCATACAGGATCGATACCATCGAATATTTCAGGCAGCCGGCAAGCCGCATCAAGACCTTCGTCGACTCCATAGCGATGCAGAGCAAGTGGTTTCAGAAAGGATCCGTTTTCTGTGTAGATTCCCTTTCCTCACTTCGGGTGAAAGTGGCTAACAGCCTTCGAAACCGAGGGTACTATTATTTTCGTCCGGAATATCTGGAATTCCTTGCCGACACATTTATGACGCCGCATGCCGTGGCGATGCGTCTTAATTTCGCCGACAACCTTCCCGAGATGGCACTCCTCAAATACAGGACGCGCAATATAGTGACGATACTCGAGCGCAACGAGGCTTTCGGTCGCGGACGCCCGGACACCACGCAGACCGATAAGGGAGAACTGATCATCATGCGCCCGCAGAGGGTGCGCAAGGGTCTTATCCCCGGTTGCATCACATTCAGGGAGGGTAAGGTGTTTTCCGTGCGCGACATGGACCGTACCCAGACCCGTCTTTCACGTCTGGGAATATTCTCCAATATCCAGATACAGCCTGTGCCGGCGGATACATCAGCTGCCAATCCTCTCATGGATGTATACATAACATGCCGTTATGACCGCCCGATGGAAGCATCGATCGAGCTGAATGCGACTTCGAAGTCGAATTCCTATATAGGTCCGGGCCTGATCGCATCCTTTACCCACAACAATATTTTCGGAGGCGCGGAAAAGCTCAATGTCTCCCTCAATGCCGATTATGAGTGGCAGACAGGTCGCAATCGGTCTTCCGTATTCAATTCCTACGACTTCGGTCTTCAGGCCTCACTCGCATTTCCCCGTCTCCTTGCTCCTAAGTTCATTCCACGCTCGACGCGTGATCTGAACTGGACTACTGTTTCTATCGGCGGCTCGGTGCTGAACCGACCCAAATACTTCATGATGGCTGAATACAATATGGGCATCACCTACGAATGGCGGGCGACAAGGCATGCGATGAACTCGTTTACTCCCTTTAAACTCACTTATAATAAACTTATCCGGACAACGGAGAATTTCGACTCGGTTATGGCGATGAATCCGGCTGTGGCCCTCAGCTTCGAGAGCCGCTTTATCCCTCAGCTGAATTATACATACACATACAACAGATGGTTTGAGCGGGAGCAGAACAATGAAATTACCTTCACTGCGTCGTTTACCGAGGCCGGCAATCTTTTCGATGTATGCTATGATCTGGCCAAAGTGAAGGGTAAGAAGACTCTTTTCGGCACACCGTTCTCTCAGTTTGTCAAAGGGCAGGTGCAGCTGGTATGGAATCATCGCCTGTTCCCGAAGCAGGACCAATGGATCGTCTCGCGTGTGCTGCTTGGAGC
>JAIEBK010000051.1:18182-88429 GCA_029070945.1 Muribaculaceae bacterium | reverse complement strand
CTCGATGTCGGCTATGGTCTGCACACCCCCTATAGTAACGGCACGCCACATTACTTTAACGTGGGATTCAAGGATGCATTCGCAGTGCATCTCGCGCTCGGATACCCATTCTGATTATGGCATTATATGCTTAGTTAACTGCTTTAGAGCTTAAACCCCGTAAATCATCGAATCTCTATATAAGACCGGAGTCTCACTGATATCAACTCGTATCAGTGAGACTCCGGTCTTCGTGCTGTTTCGTCTGCTGAAAGGCCTCGCGCCTTTGGGGACGTTTTTCTGACAATATAACACGAAAGCCCCTGTATCGGTTCATAAGGAAAACATGTATCTGCACGCCTGTAAATCATTACATTCGATGCAGCCTGTGCAAGAAACTTGCACTTTTCATTTTTTTTAACTAATTTTGCATTCCGAAACAATTATGCATTCTGTATTTTGAATTATGCATTAATATGAAAATCGTTCTCTTCGACAACAAGGAGGATCATTTTGATCTCCTTCCGCTCTCTTTCACCCGTCCGATATGTGACTTTCGCGTCGGTATCACCACTATACGTGAGAAGTGGTCGTCATTACTGCCGGATGCCGAGATTCATGCGCTTCCCGTAGATTTCCTGCGCGAGCGTTTCGGACAGCCCGACGATGACTCGGAGGAGATGCTGTTCATCTCGGGCACTGTAGTTCCCGATGATGATATAGCTGCGAGGATTGTCTCTCTTGAATCCGGACATGCTGTCGTATGCGATGGGCGGCCGCTCGCTTTCCGTGGCAGCTGGAAGGTGCTTGAGTCAAGGGCCTTTCCTGAAGTGTCAGAGGAAGACCTTCGTCATCTTCGTCTTGTATATGACGTCTTTCTCATGAATCCGGAAGTTCTTGTCGAGGATTTCCGCCGCATCACCGCAGGACGTAAGTCACAGCCGCTTCCGGACACCAATCATGTCATAGGAGACCTTTTCGATAAGGCCGGCAATCCGATGATATTCCTTGAGGAGGGAGCTGAAGTGGAGGGAGCGATATTCAATCTTAAGGAAGGCCCTGTATATATAGGTCGTGACGCCGCTGTGATGGAGGGTTGCTGCGTGAGGGGTCCGATAGCTTTCTGCGATCATTCCAAGGCCCGTATGGGCGCCAAACTTTACGGAGGCTCCACATTCGGCCCGTATGTAAAGGTCGGAGGGGAGATTGATAATTCTGTGATTTTCGGATATTCCAACAAAGCCCATGACGGCTATCTCGGCAATGCGGTTGTCGGGGAGTGGTGTAACATTGGAGCCGGCGTGAATTGTTCCAATCTGAAGAATGACTATTCCAAGATACGATTATGGAACTACCGTTTGCATTCCTTTGCGCGTACTGACCTTCAATTCTGTGGTCCTATTATAGGAGACCATTCGAAACTCGGAGTAAATGTGATGCTTAATACCGCCACGGTCATCGGCGTAGGCGTGAATATATATGGAGCCGGTTTCCCCCGTGTCTTCGTGCCCAGTTTTCTCGAGGGGAGTGCCAACGGAGGTTTCACGGATGTCCCTGTCAAGAAGTTTCTCACTGTCGCGGAGCGCGTGATGGCGAGGCGAGATATTAAACTGACAGATCTTGACCGTGTGATCTTCGACCGCATCTTCGACTACGCGTCGCATCTCAAACGATAGTCCGGGTTGTCGGCTTTCGTGTCGGTTGCCGTGTATATATTTCCCTGTCCAGTACATCGGCAGGGTGTCTTGTTTCTTCTACAAAGAATCTACAGGTAAAATAATTATGCATTCTATATTATAATTATACTTTAATTTATTATATGGAGTGCATATATAAATTGATTGGTAAAAAATGAATATTCTTCACTCAGTTGATTTCCACCCGAAAGCGTTTTCGATGTGGAAAGGTTATGATCTGACCAGATTTAAGGCTGATCTCATAGCCGGTATTGTGGTCGGTATCGTGGCGCTCCCTCTTGCCATCGCGTTTGCCATCGCCTCCGGCGTTTCTCCTTCCATCGGTCTTATAACGGCCATTATCGGCGGCTTCCTCGTGTCGGCATTAGGTGGCAACAGTGTACAGATAGGGGGCCCGACCGGAGCCTTCATCGTGATCGTCTACAGTATCATACAGCAGTTCGGACTGACCGGACTTGCCATCGCAACGGTAATGGCAGGCCTGATCCTTGTACTTATGGGATTGTTCCGTCTCGGTACGGTCATCAAGTTCATACCGTATCCGATAGTCGTCGGTTTTACGGCTGGTATCGCCGTCACGATCTTCTCTACCCAGATCAACGATTTCTTCGGTCTCGGACTCAAAGATCTCCCCGGCGATTTCATTACCAAGTGGGGCGTGTTGCTGTGCAATTTCTCAAGAATTGACTGGATGACACTTGCTGTCGGTATCGTTTCGCTTCTTATCATAACCCTCACTCCTAAGATTTCCAAGAAACTTCCGGGGGCGCTCATCGCCATAATCATCGTGACGGCCGGATGCTGGCTGCTCGGTATGCTGGTGCCCGGCTTTCATGTCGAGACTATCGGCGACCGTTTCGGCGACATGAAGTCTGACATTCCGATGCCGCACGGGTTTACGGTCAATATGGCTACCATAAACGCCCTTCTTCCATCAGCGTTCACTATCGCGATGCTCGGTGCGATCGAATCGCTCCTCTCCGCAACGGTAGCTGACGGTATCACCGGCTCGCGCACCAATTCCAATACCGAACTTTTCGGACAGGGTATCGCCAACATTGTGGTGCCTCTCTTCGGGGGTATTCCTGTCACAGGCGCTATCGCCCGCACCATGACCAACATCACCAACGGCGGACGCAGTCCTCTCGCCGGAATGATCCATTCAGTGGTGCTACTTCTTATCTATCTTTTCTTCATGCCTCTCATCAATCTTGTGCCCATGGCCTGCCTGGCAGGTGTGCTAATCGTAGTGTCATACAACATGAGTGGCTGGCGCACGGTAAGGGCAATCTCCCATAATCCCAAGGGTGATTTCTCGGTGTTGATCGTCACGATGTTGCTCACTATAGTGTTTGACCTTACCATCGCTATCGAGATAGGCCTGCTTCTCGCAATGGTGCTTTTCCTCCGCCGTGTGACGGAAAACGCCGAGATCAAGGTCTATGGTAAGAAACTTGACATTGCCGAAGGTACGGAGCTGAACACCCATGAGGTTCTCAATGTGGAGAAGGGTGTGTCTGTCTATGAGATCTCCGGACCTTTCTTCTTCGGCATAGCAACGAAATTCGACGAGATGATGCGCTCATCCATGAAGGAGAAGCCGCTTGTCCGCATCATACGAATGCGGCACGTTCCCTTCATTGACTCCACCGGCATCCACAACCTTGAGACTCTGATCAAGTCATCTCAGAAGGAGGGTATACAGATAGTGCTGTCAGGCGTGCAGCCGAATGTCCAGACTGCCCTTGAAAAATCAGATATCATAAATCTGATAGGCGAGAAGAATATCTGCGACCATATTTCCAAAGCCGTTGTGCTCGCCAACCACATAGCCCGCGACTTCAACGCTCTTCCCGAGTGGCGTCGCCGCGGTCTCGATCCGGTCTGATCTGAATCATCAAATGCTAAGTCCAAGGCTCCGTTTTTTTGCGAGACGGGGCCTGAATTATAAAAATATTATTTGCATAATTCGCTGAAATTTTGTAACTTTGCATCGTCTTAGGGCATAAAACACCCGCATTCTTCGCTAACGGATTAATCTCTAATCGGTTAGCGGTAATTTGCAGTATGTGGCTTTGTTCCCGGAGATGCCGCTTCAAGGCGATGCCGCCCGTGCGGATAACCTGAAATATAGAAACAAAACGAGATTTTAGATATTTTTTAATTTTTAACAAACTAAAATGCCTACAATTCAGCAATTAGTAAGAAAAGGACGCGTCAGCCTCGTCGACAAGAGCAAGTCGCCGGCTTTGGATTCATGTCCGCAGCGTCGCGGTGTGTGCGTGCGTGTGTACACCACGACCCCGAAAAAGCCTAACTCGGCTATGCGTAAGGTGGCACGTGTGCGCCTTACCAACGGAAAGGAAGTGAACTCCTACATCCCCGGAGAAGGCCACAACCTCCAGGAGCACTCCATCGTGATGGTGCGCGGCGGTCGTGTTAAGGACCTCCCCGGCGTTCGCTACCACATCGTGCGCGGCACTCTCGATACCGCAGGTGTGCAGGGCCGTACTCAGCGTCGCTCCAAATACGGTGCGAAGCGTCCTAAGGCAGCTAAGGGTAAGAAATAAGCTGTCAGTAAGAAATCATTTATCTTTAACCGGTTTTTGATTTTTTGACAGCTATGTGGTTGAGTAAACGCTCATCAGGCGCTCCGAGAGGAGTTCCCAAAGCGCGTTGAAGTTTTCATCAAAGCAGCCAAAATCAAAACTTAAACATCAAGCAATGAGAAAAGCTAAACCGAAAAAACGTGTGATCCTTCCCGATCCCGTTTTTCACGACGTGAGAGTGACTAAGTTTGTCAATCACCTCATGTACGACGGAAAGAAGAATACTTCATACACTATCTTCTATTCCGCTCTCGAAATCGTGAAGTCTAAGCTCCCCAATGAGGAGAAGAGCGCCCTCGAAATCTGGAAGAAGGCTCTCGAAAACGTTACTCCCCAGGTAGAGGTTAAGTCCCGTCGCGTAGGTGGCGCCACATTCCAGGTGCCTACCGAGATCCGCGCAGACCGCAAGGAGTCGATCTCCATGAAGAATCTTATTATCTACGCACGTAAGCGTGGCGGCAAGACTATGGCCGACAAGCTCGCTGCAGAAATCGTAGACGCTTTCAATGATCAGGGTGGTGCTTTCAAGCGTAAGGAAGATATGCACCGCATGGCTGAGGCTAACCGCGCATTCGCTCATTTCAGATTCTAATTCGGATTTAACAAATGGCTAAACACGATAATCTTGAGTTAACTCGCAATATCGGTATCATGGCTCACATCGATGCCGGTAAGACCACAACTTCCGAACGTATCCTTTTCTATACCGGTCTTACCCACAAGATCGGTGAGGTGCACGACGGCGCCGCTACTATGGACTGGATGGAGCAGGAGCAGGAGCGTGGTATCACTATCACTTCCGCCGCTACCACTACGTTCTGGAACTATCAGGGTAAAAAATATAAGATCAACCTTATCGACACCCCGGGACACGTAGACTTCACAGTCGAGGTGGAACGTTCGCTCCGTGTGCTTGACGGCGCAGTCGCTACATTCTGTGCGGTAGGTGGTGTCGAGCCTCAGTCTGAGACTGTATGGCGTCAGGCTGACAAGTACAACGTTCCCCGTATCGGCTATGTCAACAAGATGGACCGTTCCGGTGCCAACTTCCTTGAGGTATGCCGCCAGGTGAAGGACGTGCTTGGTGCTAATCCTCTCCCCATCCAGCTCCCTATCGGCGCTGAGGAGACTTTTAAGGGTGTGATCGACCTCGTGCTCATGAAGGCTATCTTCTGGCACGACGAGAGCATGGGTGCTGAATACTCTGTTGAAGAGATTCCCGCTAACCTCCGCGAGGAGGCTGAGCAGTATCGCGATAAGATGCTCGAGACTCTCGCCGAACTCGACGACGCTCTCATGGAGAAATATTTCGACGATCCCTCCACAATCACTGTTGATGAGATAAAGTCTGCTATCCGTAAGGGAACTCTCGCTATGGAGATCAACCCGATGATCTGCGGTTCGTCATTCAAGAACAAGGGTGTTCAGACCCTTCTTGACGCAGTCTGCGCATATCTTCCTTCTCCCGAAGACAGCGGTGCCGTTGAAGGCCACGCTGTGGATGATCCCGATGAGATTCTCACTCGCGAGCCTTCTCCAGAAGCTCCGATGTGTGCTCTCGCTTTCAAGATCGCGACAGACCCGTATGTAGGCCGTCTCGTGTTCTTCCGTGTTTACTCCGGAAGCATCGATGCCGGCAGCTACTGCCTCAATTCACGCAGCGGCAAGAAGGAGCGTATCTCACGTCTTTTCCAGATGCACTCCAACAAGCAGAACCCGATGGAAAAGATCGGCTGCGGCGATATAGGCGCAGGCGTCGGATTCAAGGATATCCGTACAGGTGACACCCTCTGCGATGAAAACGCCCCCATCGTACTCGAGGCTATGGAGTTCCCAGATCCCGTTATCGGTATCGCGGTAGAGCCTAAGACTCAGAAAGACCTTGACAAGCTCGGTGTTGGTCTCCAGAAACTTGCTGAAGAAGACCCGACATTCCGTGTCGAGACCAACGAGGAGACCGGACAGACCGTCATCAGCGGTATGGGTGAGCTTCACCTCGACATCATCATCGACCGTCTGCGCCGTGAGTTCAAGGTAGAATGTAACCAGGGCCGTCCTCAGGTTACCTATAAGGAAGCCATCACCAAGCCTTATGAAGGCCGTGAGGTATTCAAGAAGCAGACCGGCGGTCGCGGTAAGTTCGCCGACATCATCTTCCGTATGGAGCCGGCCGATGACGATTTCGTCGGTTCTCTCCAGTTCGTTGATGAGGTGAAGGGCGGTAACGTGCCGAAGGAATATATCCCCTCTGTTCAGAAGGGCTTCCAGACAGCTATGAAGAACGGTGTGCTCGCCGGATATCCCGTTGAGCGTCTCAAGGTCACTCTTCTTGATGGTTCTTTCCACCCTGTTGACTCCGACCAGCTCTCATTCGAGCTCGTTGCTATCCAGGGCTTCAAGAAAGGCAGCGAGAAGGCAGGTCCGGTTCTTATGGAGCCTATCATGTCTGTCGAGGTTGTTACTCCGGAAGAGTCTATGGGTGACGTGATCGGCGACCTTAACAAGCGTCGCGGTCAGGTGGAAGGCATGGAGACAAGCCGCAGCGGTGCCCGCATCGTGAAGGCAAAGGCTCCGCTTGCTGAAATGTTCGGCTATGTGACTGCACTCCGCACCATCACCTCAGGACGTGCTACATCGACGATGACTTTCAGCCACTATGCTGAAGTCTCCAATTCTATAGCCAAGGCTGTGCTTACTGAATGCAACGGCCGTGTAGACCTCATTAAGTAATTAAAGTATCTTCAACAATATGAGCCAAAAAATTAGAATCAAACTGAAGAGCTACGATCACAACCTCGTCGACAAGTCTGCCGAGAAGATCGTAAAGACAGTGAAGGCTACCGGCGCAGTAGTTAAGGGTCCAATTCCCCTGCCTACCCACAAACGCATCTTCACAGTCAACCGTTCGACTTTCGTCAACAAGAAATCTCGTGAGCAGTTCGAACTCAGCAGCTACCAGCGTCTGATCGACATCGACGGCAGCACTACCAAGACAGTAGACGCTCTCATGAAGCTTGAACTTCCCAGCGGAGTTGACGTAAGCATCAAGGTCTGATATATCATAGACCATACAACCAATAAACTACTTTGACCTGCGGGGGTGCCCCGCGCCCCCGCAGGCTACAAATAAATAATTTTCAAAAGAAATGCCAGGATTATTAGGAAAAAAAATCGGAATGACATCCGTTTTCAGTGCCGACGGCAAGAACGTGCCGTGCACTGTTATCGAAGTTGGTCCCTGCGTTGTCACTCAGGTAAAGACTCTTGAGAACGACGGTTATCAGGCTGTCCAGGTGGGTTTCCAGGAAAAGAAGGAAAAGCACACCAATAAGCCGGAAGCCGGTCACTTCAAGAAAGCCGGTGTGGCTCCCCAGAGACACTTGGCCGAGTTCAAATCTTTCGAAACCCTTCCCGAGCTGGGACAGACCCTCACGGTCGATATCTTCCAGGAAGGTGCTTTCGTTGATGTTGTTGGAACATCAAAGGGTAAAGGCTTCCAGGGCGTAGTGAAGCGTCATGGTTTCGGCGGTGTAGGTCAGGCTACTCATGGCCAGCACAACCGTCTCCGCGCTCCCGGTTCTATCGGCGCCTGCTCTTATCCCGCTAAGGTTTTCAAAGGCCTCCGCATGGCCGGCCAGATGGGCAATGAACGCGTGACTGTTCAGAATCTGCAGGTGATAAAGGTGCTCCCCGAGCACAACCTGCTCGTGATCAAGGGCTCCATCCCCGGAGCAAAAGGTTCAATCGTTTTAGTAGAGGAATAATGGAATTAGCAGTTTTTAACATCAAAGGTGAAGATACCGGACGTAAAGTCGTCCTCAACGACGAAGTGTTTGGTCGCGACCTGAATTTAGGAAACGCTGAGCACACTCTCTATCTCGACGTAAAGCAGTATCTGGCAAACCAGCGTCAGGGTACACACAAGTCTAAGGAACGTAGCGAGGTTTCGGGTTCTACCCGTAAGCTCGGTCGCCAGAAGGGCGGCGGCGGCGCTCGTCGCGGTGACATCAACTCTCCGCTCCTTCGTGGCGGCGGCACTGTGTTCGGTCCCCGTCCCCGTGACTATCGTACCAAACTCAACAAGAAGCAGAAGGCTCTCGCCCGCCGTATCGCTCTTACCTCCCGTGTCAACGACCAGAAGGTGATCGTGGTGGAGAACTTCACTTTCGACGCTCCCAAGACAAAGAGCTACATCAATCTTGCCAAGAACTTCAAGCTCGAAGACAAGAAGGTGCTCCTCGTTTTTGCCGACTACGATAAGAACGTGCTTCTCTCAGTCCGCAACGTGCCCAACGCCCTCATGGCCCAGGCTAAGGACCTCAACGCATTTACAGTGCTCAACAACGACGCCATCATCCTCACGGAGGACAGCGTGAATGTCTGCAACGAATTCTAAACTTAAGGAGAACGAAAAAATGGATATCAATATCAAACCTCTCATGACTGAAAAGGCTACCGCCCTCAGCGAAAAGGAGAATTGCTACGTATTTGCCGTATCTCCCGAAGCCAACAAGTTTCAGATAAAAGACATTGTAGAGAAGCTCTACAACGTTCGCGTCACTAACGTGAGCACTTGCGTCTACGCAGGTAAGCGCAAACAGCGTTACACACGCACAGGTATCATCCGCGGCCAGCGTCCCGCTTATAAGAAAGCATATGTGACGGTAGCCGACGGCCAGACAATTGACTACTACAGCAACATCTAAAAGAAATGGCAGTTAAAAAATTCAAGCCCACTACACCGGGCCAAAGGCACAAGATTATCGGTGTGTTCAAGCGCGAAGAGTTCCTCGGTCTCGATGCCGACGGAAAGAAGATCGTGCGTAAATCCACTGCTAACGCACCGGAAAAGTCTCTTACCGTTGGAAAGCGTTCCACAGGCGGTCGCAACTCAAGCGGTGCGCTCAGCACACGCTACCGTGGCGGCGGCCACAAGAGAAAATTGCGTCTCATCGATTTCAAGAGAAACTACGACAATGTCGAGGCTGTCGTGAAGAGCATCGAGTATGATCCCAACAGATCTGCCAACATCGCGCTTCTTTACTACGTAGACGGCTCTAAGGCCTACATCATCGCCCCCAACGGTCTTGAGGTTGGCCAGAAGGTTGTCAGCGGCGAGGACGTTGCTCCTGAAGTGGGCAACACCCTTCCTTTGGCAAAGATTCCCGTAGGTACTCTTATCCATTGTATCGAACTTCGCCCCGGACAGGGTGCCGCTATGGCTCGTTCTGCCGGTGCGTTCGCTCAGCTGACTTCTCGTGAAGGAAATTACGCTATCATCAAGCTTCCTTCAGGTGAAACTCGCAAGGTGCTTCTTACTTGCCGCGCAACCGTCGGCGTAGTCGGAAATTCCGATCACGCTCTCGAGCAGTCCGGTAAGGCCGGCCGCAGCCGTTGGCTCGGCCGTCGTCCGCACAACCGCGGTGTCGTAATGAACCCTGTCGATCACCCGATGGGTGGTGGTGAAGGTCGCCAGTCAGGTGGTCATCCCCGTAGCCGTACAGGTCTTTACGCTAAGGGTCTTAAGACCCGCAACAAGAAGAAACACTCTTCGAAGTACATCATTGAAAGACGTAAGAAGTAATCTCCTAAATCAAGACATCAACTATGAGTCGTTCATTAAAGAAAGGACCTTTCATCAGCGTCAAGCTCGAAAAGAAAGTCGCAGCTATGGAAGAGTCCGGCAAGAAGTCGGTAATCAAGACATGGAGCCGTGCTTCCATGATCTCCCCCGATTTCGTCGGCCACACTTTCGCCGTGCATAACGGCAACAAGTTTATCCCTGTCTATGTAACTGAAAACATGGTAGGCCATAAACTTGGCGAATTTGCCCTCACGCGCACATTCCGCGGTCACGCAGGCAATAAGAAGAAATAAGGCCACTCATCATAAATAGTTTTAAATACAATGGGTTTAAGAAAAAGAGAAGCAGCCGACGCTATCAAGGCTGCGCGCAAATCCGAATATTTCGCTAAGCTGCGCAATGTCCCTTCGTCGCCCCGCAAGATGCGTCTTGTCGTTGACATGGTGCGTGGACAGGAAGCCTTCAAGGCTCTCGGCATACTGAAATTTTCAAATAAGGAAGCTGCCCGTCGCGTAGAGAAGCTTCTTCGCTCCGCTATCGCAAACTGGGAAGAGAAAAACGGTCGCAAGGCGGAGGCCGGCGAGCTCTACGTCAAGACTATCTTCGTAGACGCTGCTCCGATGCTGAAGCGTCTCCGTCCGGCTCCTCAGGGCCGCGGTTACAGAATTCGTAAACGCTCCAACCACGTGACTGTATTCGTGGATACTTTAAACAACGATAAATAATCAGCAAGATGGGACAGAAAGTTAATCCGATAAGCAACCGTCTCGGTGTTATCCGCGGTTGGGACTCAAACTGGTTTGGCGGTAAGAAATACGGCGAGACCCTCCTCGAGGACTCCAAGATCCGTAAATATCTCCGCACTCGTCTTGCCAAGGCAAGCGTTTCTAAGATCATAATCGAACGTACACTCAAGATGGTCACCGTTACTGTCTGCACTTCCCGCCCCGGTATGATCATCGGCAAGGGTGGCAAGGACGTCGACGCTCTTAAGGAAGAACTTAAGAAGATCACAGACAAGGACGTTCAGATCAATATCTATGAGATCAAGCGCCCGGAACTCGACGCAGAGATCGTAGCTACCAACATCGCCCGCCAGATCGAAGGCAAGGTGGCTTACCGCCGTGCCGTTAAGATGGCTATCGCATCTACAATGCGTATGGGTGCTGAAGGCATCAAGATCCAGGTGTCAGGCCGTCTCAACGGTGCTGAAATGGCTCGCTCTGAAATGTTCAAGGAAGGTCGTACTCCTCTCCACACACTTCGTGCCGATATCGATTATGCCCTTGTTGAGGCTCTCACAAAGGTGGGTATCATCGGCATCAAGGTATGGATCTGCCGCGGTGAGGTCTATGGCAAGAAGGAACTCACTCCTTCTTATGCCATCGGACAGAAGGAAGCAAGCCGTCCTGCACGTGAAGACCGCCGTCGTGGTGGTTTCCGCAACAAGAAAAACAACAATCGTTAATAAAGTAGACTCAGAATATTATGTTACAACCTAAGAAAACCAAATTCCGCCGTTCGCAGAAGGGCAGAATGAAAGGCGAGGCTCAGCGTGGCAATCAGCTCGCTTTCGGATCGTTTGGCATCAAGACTCTCGAGTCGAAATGGATCACCGGCCGTCAGATAGAGGCAGCACGTATCGCTGTGACTCGTTACATGCAGCGTCAGGGTCAGATCTGGATTCGCATTTTCCCGGACAAGCCTATCACAAAGAAGCCTGCCGAAGTGCGAATGGGTAAAGGTAAAGGTAACCCCGAAGGTTTCGTTGCGCCTGTGACTCCCGGACGTATCCTTATAGAGGTGGAAGGCGTTCCTTTTGATGTGGCTAAGGAGGCACTTCGCCTCGCCGCTCAGAAGCTTCCGGTGACTACTAAGTTCATCGTACGCCGCGACTACGATCCCGCTCAGACTGTCTGATAGCCTCATTCGGCTACGACGTCAGGATATTCAGATAGGGGAGTGCCCCGTGTCTCTATGCGGGGCACATCCTCGATCTCTTTTCGGAAATCGCTGAATTATTGGTCAAGTAGGCAATATTTCCGTAAATCCGACGTTTATTCTTTTTGGATAAGCTATTACAGCATCCATATAATAATTTTTAACACCAATGAAAAAGGAAGAAATCAAGGAATTAAGCATTCAGGAACTGAAGGCCCAGATCGAGGCCGCAGAGAAGGCTTATCGTGAATTGAAAGTAACGCACGCGATCTCTCCCATCGACAATCCCGCCAAGATCACAAAAGATCGCCGCGACATCGCTCGATTGAAGACTGTGCTGCGTCAGAAGGAACTCGCAGAAGCTTCCGCAAAGTAATAATCCCGTCTAACAAATCAGAACAATGGAAGAAAAGAGAAATCTGAGAAAAGAAAGAATTGGGGTTGTTTCCAGCAACAAGTGCGACAAGACCATCACTGTCGAAATCAAGTGGAAGGAGAAACACCCGATCTATGGCAAGTTTGTCAACAAGACAAAGAAATACCACGCTCACGACGAGAACAACGAGTGCTCTGTAGGTGATACCGTCCGCCTTATGGAGACACGTCCTTTGAGCAAGACTAAGAGATGGAGACTTGTAGAAATCATCGAAAAAGTTAAGTAATCATGATACAGACAGAATCACGCCTCACAGTAGCTGACAACAGCGGAGCGAAAGAAGCTCTCTGCATCCATGTACTCGGCGGTACTGGCCGTCGTTATGCTTCGGTAGGTGATATCATTGTAGTCACCGTCAAGAGCACCATTCCTTCTTCCGACGTGAAGAAAGGTACAGTCTCAAAGGCTGTAGTTGTGAGAACAAAGAAGGAAATCCGTCGTCCCGACGGTAGCTATATCCGTTTCGACGATAACGCTTGCGTTCTTCTTAACAATGCCGGTGAAATCCGTGGCACCCGTATCTTCGGCCCCGTAGCCCGTGAGCTTCGTAATACGAACATGAAGATCGTGTCACTCGCTCCCGAAGTACTTTAATCATCAATCAGACTTAAATTATGTCAAAACTTCATATAAAGAAAGGTGACACTGTCTATGTCAATGCCGGCGACGACAAGGGCAAGACAGGACGTGTACTCGAGGTCCTGGTGAAGAAGAACCGTGCTATCGTAGAAGGCGTCAACATAGTGTCGAAGAGCACAAAACCAAGTGCTAAGCATCCTCAGGGAGGTATCGTAAAGATGGAGGCTCCCGTTCACGTTTCCAATCTCAATCTCGTTGACCCGAAGACCGGCAAGCCGACCCGCGTGGCACACAAGAGAGATGAGAACGGTAAGTTAATTCGTATTGCCAAAAAATCAGGAGAGGAGATTAAGTAATGAGCACCACAACATTAGCTAAGGAGTATAAAGAGAAAATCGCTCCGGAACTCACGAAGGAGTTCAACTACACCACACCTATGCAGGTGCCCCGTCTCGAAAAAATCGTGATTAATCAGGGTCTTGGTGCCGCTACTCAGGATAAGAAACTCATCGAGACTGCTCTTAATGAGATAACAGCGATCACCGGCCAGAAGGCAGTCCCCACTCTCTCACGTAAAGACATCTCTAACTTCAAGCTTCGTAAGAAGATGCCTATCGGCGTGAAGGTCACTCTCCGTCGTGAGAAGATGTATGAATTCCTTGAGAGACTTATCCGCGTCGCTCTTCCCCGTATCCGCGACTTCAAGGGTATTGAATCCAAGCTCGACGGCCGTGGCAATTACACTCTCGGCATTACTGAGCAGATCATCTTCCCTGAGATCAATATTGACAATGTGCCCAAGCTTCAGGGTATGAACATCACTTTCGTAACTTCAGCTGACACTGACGCCGAAGGTTATGCTCTTCTCAAGAAATTTGGTCTTCCCTTCAAACACGAAAATAAATAAGAGATATGGCTAAGGAATCAATGAAAGCGCGCGAGGTTAAGCGCCAGAGAATGGTTGCTAAGTATGCCGAGAAGAAGGCTGCCCTCAAGAAGGCTGCTCTTGCTGATGCTGACGGCAATATCGACTACGACGCGCTCACCAAACTTCAGAAGCTCCCTAAGAACGCATCCAAGGTACGTCTGCACAACCGCTGCATGATGACAGGACGTCCGAAAGGCTTCATCCGTCAGTTCGGTATTTCCCGTATCCAGTTCCGTGAAATGGCTTCCGCAGGTCTCATACCCGGCGTGAAGAAGGCAAGCTGGTAATCGGAAAAGACAATATAATTGCATATAATGTAGAGGCAGGTGAAACCATCTGCCTCTTATTTTATTTCATTTCGATTCTCGGAGTCTTCAACTCTTAACTTAAAAATGGGACTTAGAATCTATATAGTTAAATAATGTTAAATATTATTAAATAGGTGTTTTTCTATCTATATCATAATGAACTAACCTTGCATATGCGGTGAATTTTTTGTAATTTTGCACCGTCTTTCGCGGATTGCGCCCATGCGTGGTCCGTAGATTGACGTGAGAGTATTAAATATTGTTCGGTATATCTGAATCAATTTAAACAAATTTCAACACAAATGACTGATCCAATTGCAGATTATTTGACAAGACTGCGCAACGCCATTCATGCGGGTCACCGCGTGGTGGAGGTTCCGTCTTCGAAAATGAAGAAAGAGATCACCAAGATCCTTTTCGAACAGGGCTACATCCTGAACTACAAGTTCGTGGAAGGTCCTACTCCATCGGGCACAATCAAGATCGCCCTCAAGTATGATCCGGTCGACAAGGTGAACGCAATCAAGGCTCTTAAGCGCGTTTCCCGTCCCGGTCTCCGTCAGTACACCGGTTACAAAGACATGCCCCGCGTACTTAACGGTCTCGGTATCGCTATCATCTCCACCTCCAAGGGTGTGATGACCAACAAGGCGGCTGCCGAGCTGAAGGTCGGCGGCGAAGTATTATGCTACGTTTATTAATGTCTGGAGGATTAAATTATGTCAAGAATTGGTAAAGCTCCCATTGAACTTCCCGCAAAGGTGGAAGTGTCTGTTAAGGACAACGTAGTGACTGTAAAGGGTCCTAAAGGAACTCTTTCTCAGGAAATCAATCCCGATATTAAGGTAGAGGTAGCCGACGGCCACATCCACGTGACCCGCCCTGACGACGAACGCGAACACCGCGCTATGCACGGTCTTTATCGCGCTCTTATCCACAACATGGTCGTAGGCGTATCAGAAGGCTACAAGAAGGAAATGGAACTCGTTGGTGTCGGTTACCGTGCATCCGCGACAGGACAGGTCCTCGAACTTTCACTCGGTTACTCCCATGCCATCTTCATCAAGCTCCCCCAGGAGATCAAGGTAGAGGCAAAGTCAGAGCGTAACAAGAACCCTCTCATCATCCTTGAGTCAAGCGACAAGCAGCTGCTCGGCCAGGTATGCGCCAAGATCCGCTCGCTGCGTAAGCCTGAACCTTATAAGGGCAAGGGTATTAAGTTCGTAGGTGAAATCATCCGCCGCAAGTCCGGCAAGTCTGCCAACGCAAAATAATCCTTAGGAAGTTATGGTAACTAAGAAAGATAGAAGAAATAAAATCAAAACCCGCATTCGCGGTAAAATCTCCGGTACCGCTCAGCGTCCCCGCATGAGTGTATTCCGCTCAAATAAGGCGATCTACGTTCAGGTTATCGACGACCTCGCCGGCAATACTCTTGTTGCCGCTTCTTCTAAAGGCATCACTGAAGGCACAAAGACAGAGATCGCTGCCAAGGTAGGCAAGGAGATCGCTGCCAAGGCTCAGGAAAAGGGTATTTCAGAAGTAGTTTTCGACCGTAACGGATATCTTTTCCACGGTCGTGTTAAATCGTTGGCCGACGCAGCTCGCGAGGCCGGTCTTAAATTTTAATCGTAAGTCATGGCAAAGAATAATAGAGTTAAGTCTACCAATGATCTCGACCTCAAAGACCGCCTGGTTGCCATCAACCGCGTCACAAAGGTCACCAAAGGTGGTCGTGCGTTCAGCTTCGCAGCTATCGTTGTCGTAGGTAACGAAAACGGTGTTATCGGCTGGGGTCTGGGTAAGGCCAACGAGGTTCAGGCCGCTATCGCAAAGGGCGTTGAGGCAGCTAAGAAGAACCTTATCCGCGTTCCGGTTCACAAAGGAACTATCCCTCACGAGCAGGCAGCTAAATTCGGCGGCTCCCGCATATATCTGCGTCCCGCTTCCGAGGGTACCGGTGTAAAGGCCGGTGGTGCAATGCGTGCCGTGCTTGAAAGCGTTGGAATCACTGATGTCCTCGCTAAGTCGAAGGGCTCTTCCAACCCGCACAACCTTGTGAAGGCTACGATCGCAGCCCTCGCTGAGCTCCGTAGCCCGGCACAGGTGGCACAGAACCGTGGCGTGTCAGTAGAAAAAGTGTTTAAAGGCAAATAATCATCGATATGGCACAGATAGCAATCAAGCAGATTAAAAGCCGCATCAACTGCCCGGCAGTTCAGAAGCGTACTCTCGATGCGCTCGGCCTACGTAAGATGAACCATACCGTAGTGAAGGAAGACAATCCCGCCATCATGGGAATGGTCAAGGCCGTTCATCATCTTGTAGAAGTAACAAAACTCTAAATTGTATAATTCCAATGGAACTACATAACCTTAAGCCAGCACCCGGCAGCAACAAGGGTGACAAGAGAATCGGCCGCGGTCCGGGCTCCGGATACGGTGGCACTTCCACACGTGGCCATAAGGGCGCTAAGTCCCGTTCCGGCTACAAACGTAAAATCGGTTTCGAAGGCGGTCAGATGCCTCTCCAGCGCCGTGTGCCTAAGTTCGGCTTCCAGAATATCAACAGAGTCGAATATAAGGCGCTCAATATTGATGCACTCGAGGCTCTCGCAACGGCTCAGAATCTCGAGAAGATTACAGTTGCCGATCTGCGCGCTGCAGGTCTCGTTCCTAAGAATGTCCTTGTGAAGATTCTTGGCAACGGCTCCCTGACACGCAAAATCGAGGTGGAGGCAGATGCCTTCTCCAAATCTGCTGAAGCTGCGATCACAGCTGCAGGTGGCTCTGTAATCAAAAAATAACTTTCTGTCAAATGGGATTTACACAAACTATTAAAGATATCTGGAGTGTCGAGGATCTTCGCAAGCGTATCGGGATCACCCTTCTGCTTGTGATCATCTATCGCTTCGGATGCTATGTGGTCCTGCCGGGCATTAACCCCGACGATCTCATGGCCCTCAAGAACTTCACTTCCGGCGGCCTCATGCAGCTTCTCGATATGTTCTCGGGAGGTGCATTCTCTCAGGCTTCAATCTTCGCACTCGGAATCATGCCTTACATCACGGCATCGATCGTGATCCAGTTGCTCGGCATGGTTCTCCCATCTTTCCAGAAAATGCAGCGCGAAGGCGAGAGCGGAAGAATGAAACTCAATCAGTACACACGTTATCTTACCGTGCTGATTCTTCTTCTTCAGGGTCCCGCATATCTTATGAACCTGAGGTATCAGGTGCAGGCAGCGGGTGGATTCGTCGATATGTCTTTCTGGACCATGGCTTTCATGACTATCGTGCTTGCTGCAGGATCCATGTTTATCATGTGGCTCGGTGAGCGTATCGATCAGAAGGGTGTAGGAAACGGTATTTCCTTCATCATCCTTATCGGTATTATCGCTCGCCTTCCCGAAGCTTTCATCCAGGAATTCACCGGACGTCTTCTTAACTCCGCCGGTGGCGGACTGGTGCTCTTCCTCGTTGAGGTTGTGATCCTTCTCGCAGTGATCGCCGGCGCCGTGCTTCTCGTACAGGGAGTGCGCAAGGTGCCTGTGCAGTATGCCAAGAAGATCGTCGGCAACAAGCAGTATGGTGGTGTGCGCCAGTATATCCCGCTGAAGGTGAACGCAGCCGGCGTAATGCCTATCATTTTCGCACAGGCTATCATGTTCATTCCTATCACTCTTGCCGGATTCAGCAATAAGCAGACCGGTGTCTGGGGTGCCCTTACCGATATGTACGGATGGACATATAATATCATCTACTTCCTGATGATTGTGGCATTCACCTATTTCTACACTGCTATAACAGTGCGTCCCGCGCAGATGGCTGAAGATATGAAACGCAACAACGGCTTTATCCCCGGTATCAAACCGGGAAAACCCACCGTCGACTATCTTGACTCCATCATGTCGAGAATCACGCTTCCGGGTTCTATTTTCCTCGGTATCGTGGCTATCATGCCTGCTATCGCTTATGTGTTCGGTATCAACCGCAGTTTTGCTTCTTTCTTCGGAGGAACATCACTACTGATCCTCGTGGGTGTAATCCTTGATACTCTCCGTATCGTGGAAGGTCACCTTCTGATGCGTCACTACGATGGCCTGATGAAGGGTACAAGAATTCAGGGTCGCGCAGGCGGTCCGGGATATTGATTGCTTTAATGTGTTCAATAGGAATTCAGAATGATCTATATCAAGACTGAAGAGGAAGTGGAGCTGGTGCGCGAGGCATCCGATCTTGTAAGCCGTACACTCGGAGAGGTAGCCAAATGGATTCGTCCCGGCATCACCACTCAGAAACTCGACACTTTAGCCCGTGAGTTTATCCTTGACAATGGGGGCAAGCCTGCTTGTCTTGGATATCACGGTTTCCCCGGTACTCTCTGCATTGAGGTCAACGAGACTGTCGTGCATGGATTTCCTTCACAGTATGTGCTTAAGGAAGGTGATATCATCGGTACCGACTGTGTTGTGGAGCTGAATGGCTACAACGGTGATTCCTGCTATACTTTCGCCGTCGGAGACATTGATCCTAAGATCTATGAGTTTCTTGACGTCACAAGACAGTCTCTTTATAAAGGAATCGAGGCTGCACGTGCCGGCAAGAGAATCGGCGATATCGGCAATGCTGTCCAGACATTCTGTGAGCATCATGGTTATTCCGTTGTCCGCGAGATGTGCGGGCATGGCATCGGAAAAAGCATGCATGAGGATCCGGAAGTGCCTAACTACGGAAGACGTGGAATAGGTCCACTCCTTAAGCCGGGTATGTGTATCTGCATCGAGCCTATGATAAATATGGGATCGAAAAATATCGTTTTCGAACGAGACGGATGGCAGACACGTACAAAAGACAGAAAACCTTCGGCACACTTCGAGCATACTATTCTCATTACGGAAGACCGTCCTGAGATCCTCACTACATTCAAGTATATCGAGGAGGCGCTCGGAGATAGAAAATTCTGATTATTCATTCCATTGTATCAATTTATATGGCAAAACAAGCTGCAATCGAACAAGACGGTGTAATTCTCGAAGCCCTTAGCAATGCGATGTTCAAGGTAGAACTTGAGAATGGTCACGAGATCACCGCTCACATCTCAGGCAAGATGAGAATGCACTATATCAAGATTCTCCCGGGTGACAAGGTCAAGGTGGAAATGTCACCTTACGACCTTTCTAAAGGCAGAATCGCTTTCCGTTACAAATAAAATCGAAACCCAGATATGAAAGTAAGAGCATCAATCAAAAAGCGCACTGCCGACAGCAAGATAGTGCGTCGTAAAGGAAGATTGTACGTAATCAACAAAAAGAACCCTAAACTCAAACAGCGCCAAGGCTAATCGCCCAAAGCACTAAAAACGTAATCACAGAAATATGGCAGTACGTATAGTCGGCGTTGATTTGCCGCAAAACAAAAGAGGCTTCATCGCCCTCACATATATCTACGGCATCGGCCGTAGCGCAGCTAACACTATCCTTAAGAAGGCCGGTGTAGACGGTATGATCAAGGTTCAGGATTGGACCGACGATCAGGCAGCTGCTGTCCGTGAAGTAATCCAGACTGAATATAAGGTAGAGGGTGACCTCCGTTCTGAAATTCAGCTCAACATCAAGCGTCTGATGGATATAGGTTGCTATCGTGGCATCCGTCACCGTCTCGGTCTCCCTGTGCGTGGCCAGAGCACAAAGAATAACGCCCGCACCCGTAAGGGCCGTAAGAAAACCGTTGCTAACAAGAAGAAAGCTACTAAATAATTTTAAATTATGGCAAAGAAGACAGTCGCAGCTAAGAAGAGAAACGTCAAGGTTGACGCTATGGGTCAGCTTCACGTTCACTCCTCTTTCAACAACATCATCGTGTGCTTAGCCAATTCGGAAGGTCAGGTGATCTCTTGGTCATCGGCCGGAAAGATGGGCTTCCGCGGTTCGAAGAAAAACACTCCCTACGCTGCCCAGATGGCAGCTCAGGATTGTGCTAAAGTCGCTTACGACCTCGGCCTCCGCAAAGTGAAGGCATATGTTAAGGGACCAGGCAACGGTCGTGAATCCGCTATCCGTACAGTGCATGGCGCTGGTATCGAGGTAGTAGAGATTGTGGATGTTACTCCGCTCCCGCACAACGGATGCCGTCCTCCCAAGAGAAGAAGAGTCTAAAACAAAGCTAATGTCATCCCGAATGCGAATGACCCTCACGGTTTTCTTTCTCTCGAGGGGTCGCGGCTGCGCTAAGGGATGGCAAAAACCTACAAAGAATTTTAAAAATGGCAAGATACACAGGCCCAAAAACTAAAATTGCCCGTAAATTCGGCGAGGCCATCTATGGTGAAGATAAAGTTCTGACAAAAAAGAATTATCCCCCGGGCCAGCACGGCAACAACCGTCGCCGCAAGACTTCCGAGTACGGCACTCAGCTTAAGGAAAAGCAGAAAGCTAAATATACTTATGGCGTTCTCGAACGTCAGTTCCGCAACCTTTTCGAGCGTGCAGCGCGTACTAAGGGTATTACCGGCGAGGTGCTTCTCCAGCTCCTTGAAAGCCGTCTTGATAATATCGTCTATCGTCTCGGCATCGCTCCTACACGTCCTGCTGCCCGTCAGCTTGTGCTTCACAAGCACATCACAGTTAATGGCGACGTGGTAAACATCCCCTCATATCAGGTTAAACCGGGCGATGTAGTTGCTGTTCGCGAAAAGGCTAAGTCTCTCGAAGTGATCGCTGATAACCTCGCTGGTTTCAACCACAGCAAGTATCCATGGATCGAGTGGGATGAAAGTGTGAAGGGTGGTAAGTTCCTTCATCTTCCCCAGCGTGAGGATATCCCCGAGAATATCAAGGAGCAGCTGATCGTCGAGCTCTATTCTAAATAATAAACTGTTGTAACCCATGTCAATATTAGCATTTCAAAAACCCGATAAGGTCCTGATGCTTGAGGCGGACTCCAAATTCGGCAAGTTCGAGTTTCGTCCGCTTGAGCCCGGATATGGACAGACCATCGGTAATGCCCTCCGCAGAATCCTTCTTTCCTCACTGGGAGGCTTTGCCATCTGCTCGATACGCATCGATGGTGTAGCGCACGAGTTGGATTCCATACCCGGCGTCAAGGAGGATGTTACTAATATTATCCTCAACCTTAAGCAGGTACGTTTCAAGCAGATCACCGAAGACCATGACGAAGAGACCGGTAAGATCCTCGTCTCGGGTACTGAAGTATTGAAAGCAGGAGACTTGGGTAAAGCTCTTTCGGGTTTTGAGGTACTCAACCCCGACCTGGTGATCTGTCATCTTGCGCCTGACGCGTCCTTTAACATGGAATTCTCCATTAATAAAGGTCGCGGCTGGGTTCCCGCTGATGAAAACCGCGAGATGCTTCGTGCTCTTGGTGCAGATCCAGCAGTCATAGCCGTCGACTCCATCTACACGCCAATCAAAAACGTGAAATATGCAGTCGAGAATTTCCGCGTTGAGCAGAAGACCGACTACGAGAAACTCATACTCGAAGTGACCACCGATGGCTCCATCCTTCCGAAAGATGCTCTTAAAGAGGCCGCTAAGATACTCATTCATCACTTCATGCTTTTCTCAGACGAGAAGATCTCTCTCGAGGCTCCGGCTGACGAAGCGCCTGAAGAGTTTGATGAGGAAGTCCTCAAGATGCGCCAGCTCCTCAAGAGCAAGCTCGTCGATATGGATCTTAGCGTCCGTGCTCTCAACTGCTTGAAGAGCGCTGAAGTTGAGACTCTTGGAGAACTCGTCCAGTATCAGAAGAACGACCTGCTTAAGTTCCGCAATTTCGGAAAGAAGTCGCTTACCGAACTTGATGAACTTCTCCAGAACAACAACCTCTCGTTCGGCATGGATATTTCAAAGTATAAATTAGATAAAGAATAAACACAACGATGAGACATAATAAGAAATTCAACCACCTGAGCCGTAAGAAGGGACATCGCGAAGCGCTGCTCTCCAATCTTGCCATCTCTCTCATCATGCACAAGAGAATCTTCACGACTCTGGCCAAGGCTAAGGCACTCCGTGTCTATGCCGAGCCTCTTATCACTCGCTCGAAGAAGGACGATATGAACAATCGTCGCCTCGTCTTCAGCTATCTCCAGAACAAGGAGGCTATCAAGGAACTTTTCGGCGTGGTTGCTGAGAAGGTAGCTGACCGTCCGGGTGGCTACACTCGTATCCTCAAGACAGGACACCGCCTCGGTGACAATGCTGAGATGGCGATGATCGAGCTTGTAGACTTCAACGAGAACATGCTTGCTGACAAGGCACCCAAGACTAAGACACGTCGTAGCCGTCGTGGCGGAAAGAAGGCTGAGGCTGCACCCGTTGCCGAGGCTCCCGCAGCAGAACCAGCAGCTGAGGCTCCTGCCGCAGAGTAAATACCACATGAATCGCTTTGGTCACTACGGCCATCAGATCCATAAAATGCGACCCGCAGAGGCGGCATCCATAAGATGCACCTCTGTGGGTCGCTCGTTTCAACTTGTTCTTAACCTTCATTCTCTCCCATAACCCTTAATTCAACTCTCTCCACAAACTCTCAGCCCTTAACTTTTGACCCTTGACTCTTTATTTTGTACTTCTGGATTAACATATTGCTTTTCATCATCTACCTTGTGATAGTCATATCGTGTGTAGTGGTGGTAGTCTCGGAAAATAAGAATCCGATACGTGCGTTATCGTGGACCCTCGCACTCCTGTTCCTGCCAATTGTAGGAGTTGTATTCTATCTCTTCTTCGGCCGTAGTCTCAAAGGGAAGACAATGATAAACAGAAAGGTACGTCGAAAGCTCCTGGAACGTTCACGCCCAAAACAGCACTCTTTTGACAGATCGCACCTTTCTGCTGACCAGATACGTATGATAAAGCTTGCACAAAATCTGTGTCATGCTCCGCTCGATCGTAATAATAGTGTCGACATTTTTACAGACGGACGTTCGAAGTTCGATAGTCTTAAGAAAGATATAACCGAAGCCCGGGACTTCATATTCATCCAGTACTACATATACAGCGATGACCGTCTTGGCAATGAGATCACAGATTTGCTTGCAGAAAAAGTACGTCAGGGTGTCAGGGTAAAGGTGCTCTATGACCATGTAGGATCTTTCTCTACCCGCAACCGGTTCTTTGCCCGTATGCGGGAGCTTGGTATTGATTCTCATCCTTTTTTCCGAGTTACCTTCCGAAAGCTTGCAAACCGTATTAACTGGCGCAATCACCGAAAGCTTGTCATAATTGACGGCAGGATAGGCTATATCGGAGGTATGAACATAGCTGACCGCTATGTGGATAAATCTCCCGACGGACGTATCTGGCGCGATACTCATCTCCGGGTGGAAGGTCCGATCATAGAGTCGATGATGTATAGTTTTGCGGTGGATTGGAATTTCCTGCGTCCCGATGCTGAAGTGCAGCCTTTATCAATGATGAAATATAATGAAAAGGGCGATGTGGATATGCAACTCGTAACATCAGGACCGGTTGATAAATGGAACAATCTCGTGCTCTGTTTTCAGCAGGCGATAGCGTCTGCTAAGAAGCGCCTATATATACAGACACCTTATTTTCTTCCCACTGACGCTCTTCTCAAGGCTCTTCAGGGTGCAGCTCTTTCAGGCGTCGACGTTAGGATCATGATTCCTGAAAAGACTGACTCAGTGCTTCTGGGCTACGGCAGTCGCTCTTATATCGATGACTGCCTGAAATCCGGAATAAAGATATATCTTTTCACTCCAGGTATGCTTCATGCAAAGACAATGGTCATCGACGATGACTTTGTCACCACCGGTTCGGTCAATTTTGACTTCCGCAGTTTCGAAAATAACTTCGAAGCCAATCTGCTTATATATTCTGCAACTGTCAACCAACAGATGCGCGATATTTTCTTTGACGATCTCTCCGGGTGTAGAAAACTGACTCTCTTGCGTTGGCGTACTCGTCCCCTCAGTCAGCGTGTCATCGAATCCCTCGTCCGTCTTTTCGCTCCTATCCTCTAATTAAGGATGATCCCCTGTTAAGGATGATTCTCCGGAGTTATGGAGGTATTTTAGTTTATTACGCTCGTAATGTATAGAGGCCCCCGAGTCTGCTGACTCGGAGGCCTCTGTGTTTTCAGCGGCTTATTAAGTTAAGCACGCCATTCGGAATTATTCATTATTCCATCACCTTCTCAGCTTTAGTCTTGCCGTTGCTGAAAGTAGTGACTTTGACGAGTGCGGACGGTTCATTACCGGGGCGCACTTCGATACCCTGCATGTTGAAGTATCTGACGCTGGTAGTCTCACCGAAAGAAGATATGGAATTGACGTTTGAGCCTTCTATTGTAACCATCTCACCGAGACCGCCCATTTCGTTGACCGCACGTATTCCATAATTGTCTGCAACTACTGAAGGCACATAGCTGCATTCGGTAGTGAATCCGAGGAGCTGGCTGTCGGCATATACTGCCCAGCAGAGTGCGTATTTGCTGTCATCCCAGCTGAGGGTTCCGTCGATGAAACTGAACTTGGTAGCGGCAGGGGCCTGTTCGCAATCCATGGCCGGATCCCAGTCGTCGTCTCCGCCCATTACGGTAGCGTAATCATTGGCGTCGGCCTCTTCCTTGGTAAGTACAGGATTATTCGTATGTCCGTCACCAAATGTCTTCTTACGGTCAGAGAGATCTATCACTGTGCCGGAAGCAGTCATTGAGTTATACTCTGCGAAGCGTGCCGGGTAACCTCCGCTCATTTCGTTCCATCCGATAGCGGAAGGCTTAACTGTCATCTTGGTGTCGATGTAGAGAGCGATAGGAGTACCGCTGCCCCAGGGGCGACCGAGAGTATAGTTGCCGTCGATTGTGCTGTTCTCACCTGTGATCTCGCAGTCTTTGAAGATATAGCCATATTTCTTCGGAACCGAGGGAACTGCAAGATAACCACCGCTCGCGCACATCTGAAGTGTCACGCCATTATAGTATGCGTCGCCCTTGCCGCAGAGGAAGTCTGTGCGTCCGCGAAGCACTCCTCCTTCGAAGTAATAGCGGGCGTTCTGGTTGTTGCTGGTGTATGTGTCCTGATATCCCCAGAGGCATGCGTCCTTCATGATAGTCTTGTCACCCTTGTCCTGAAGCACGATATTGCGGCCACGAGCGTCAGCGATGCCGTGCTTGAGGGTAAGGTTCTGGAAATATGTTCCGCTTACTCCTGACTGGATCTGGATAAGGTCGGCGTTGCCGATACCCTCCATCGGATGTGCTCCTATACCGTCCATGTCGGGAACCTCGTTGATGATCACGGTACCCTCCATGCTTTCACCGATTATCGAGGTGTTGGAGGCTTTGAGGCGTAGGGTAACGTCGGGATATGTGCCTCCATTTACGTTCACGGTGTTGTTATGGTCCATAGGGATCAGGTATTCGCCGTCGCGTACGAAGATGCGGTATCTCTTGGACTTGTCCTCACGGGTGTTTGCGGCCTCGATTGCAGCACGGAAATCACCGTCATCAGGCACTATGAAGTCCGGGGTAGCCTTTGCCACTTCCGGACGGTTGCGTGTTGTAAACGCTATCTTCACCGGAGTGTCAAGATAGTTGTCGGTCAGGTCAGCAATGCTGTTAGCGGAGAGAGTGAACTCATATGAAGTATTGAATGCAAGGTTCTTGTATGCGAAGATTACGGACTTGCCGCTGGCTTCTCCCTTGAGTGTCTTGTCTCCGAGTGTGGCTGTCGCTTCTTCCGCGATCTTCACTTTCTCGTCGAAGTTGAGCACGATCTTTCCGTTGATCGATGCTGATGTAGCTCCTTCAGCAGGCACAGTGGAGACGAGTACCGGAGCCTTGCCATCGTTGATGAGCTCCATTTCGCCGTATATGTATGATCCACCCAGGCAGATACCGTCATTGTCAGATGTAGTACCTGATTTTTCCGAAGTCTTGTCAGAGATCCAGCGCAGGTATACTTCTTTCTGATTATTTGCGGCGGCCGGGAACTGGAATTCGGCGTCAGCCCAGTTCTTGGCGCCTTCGAGGGTTATTGTGCCAATAGTCTCCCAGTTTTCGCCGTCGAGAGAGTATTCTATGTTCTGCTTAGTGTAGGCGTTGTAGTTGAAGACCATGGCTGTCACAAGCCTTATGTTCTTGAATGCGGATGCGTTGAACTTCGTCTGCCAGTAGTAGTCTCCAAGACCTGTCGTGCGCCAGTTTACTGCGCCCGGGCGTCCTTCGTATCCTCCTGCAGCGAGCTGGCTCTTATCAAGCCATCCTGATGTCTCGCCCTCGGCATTACGCAGGTTAAGCGTAACTGCATCGTTCTCTTCGTAAGCGAAATCGGCGGGGCGTCCGTTTCCACCCTGACGGTAGAAGTCCCAGCCTACGATGAAGTCAAGTGCGGAATATTCCGCTGTAAGCTCTTTATCGCTATCCATTGTGAGCATGATTTCGGAAGATGTCTGACCGTCGCTCCAGTTTGTAAAGGTCAGAATAGGGTTGGAAGATGCCTTAAGGGTTACTACCGTTCCTTCCTCATACATATTCCTGCCGTCGATTACTGTGGGCTCTGGAGTCAGACTTACCATATAGCCGTTTGCTCCGTTCGTAACTTCAGTCGAAAGCGCGAATGTCTTCACGGTCTTGAAGTTGGCGGTCAGTACCTCAGGACGATCGATAGTATATTTAAATTCCGGGGTTTCGGAAATCACTTTTCCGTCAGCATCGGTCCAGTTCACGAAATCGTAGCCGAATTTCTCAGTGGCCACGAGTGTCACCTCTGTGCCCTGATCATATGTATCGGCCAGAGGCTTTATGGCTACGGTTCCTGCCTCTTCCGGATTAGCCGCTATCGTTACGGGACATTTCGATACGTCCTCGGCCTGGCCGTCAATGAGTCCTTTGATCGATACCTGGCTGAATCCACCCTGCTTGGCATTGTTGGTGCCTACGGTCATCTCAAGCGAGAAACCTTCGGCTGTGGCGAGTTCCGCCTGCTGCTCTTCAGTAAGGGTGATTGTGAAGTTCTGGGCATAATCACTCTCTTTGCCGTATTTATCCTCCGCCTGCTGCTTATTATTGCGTGCGGATGTGTAAGTACCGAGTACGATTGATTTCCCTTCGGCCGTCTTTCCTGTCACTATTACATTGTGGGCAGCGGCGTCAGTACCGAACTTAGTGATATAGGCTGAGACTTCTGTAGGAATGAAGGTGAGACCCTTTGCGGGCTTCAGATTCCACTTAACGGCGTCGTTGGCGTCTACTGACGGCTGGAGCTTGAGGAACTTGTAGTCGCACCAGTTCACACCCTCGCATCCAACGGCCTGAACACCGTTAAGGTCGAGTGATGCTACTGAGAATGCACCTTCCGGGCTGAGTACACTCGGAACTTCGAATCCCTCCATTGAGTCCATGCCCCAAAAAGCTTCAGTCGGAGCCATGCTGAAAGCGGGAGCCGTCTTCAGGGAACCGTTGATGAGGCCTTCTACCTCAACCTGGCTGAATCCACCTTGTTTCGAACTGTTTGTCCCTATGGTCATCTCAAGGGTAAATCCGTCGGATGTGACGAGTTCAGCCTGCTGTTCTGCTGTCAGCTCGATTGTGAAGTTCTGAGCATAATCCTCCTCTTTGCCGTATTTATCGTCCGCCTGATCCTTGTTGTTGCGTGCTGCGGTATAAGTACCGAGTACGATGCTCTTTCCTTCCGCGGTTTTTCCGGTTACGGTTACGTTGTGAGGTGCGGCGTCAGTACCGAACTTTACGATATAAGCCGAGATCTTGGTCGGTGTGAAGGTCAGGCCTTTTGTTGGCTTCATGAACCAGCTTACCGCATCGCTCTCGCCATTGGCGGGCTGAAGTTTGATGAACTGGTGCTCACACCAGTTTACTCCGCTTGTCCCAGTGGGGGTGGCGCCGTTGAGATCGCACGATGCTATCGAGAACGCACCCTCAGGAAGAAGCACGCCAGGCAGTTCATAGTCGTCCATGGAGTCCATGCCCCAGAACGCTTTAGCCGGCTCATTGATGTAGGTCTGCGCCTTAGAGGACAGTCCGCACATCAGGGCGATGATCGCTATAGCAGCGATGATCGCCTTCGGAATGAATCGTTTTTCCATTGTTAGGTTATTAATAGGTTAAAAGATTTGTCCAATCTGTGGAAATGTAGAGACGCACGGTCCGTTGTGCGTCTGCTTTTATCAAAATACAAAATTACTAAAAAAAATTCATTCATGCTCGGTATTCTAATATGTTTTATAGCATAAAAGATTTCTGCCTGAAGGGTATAGAGCGAAGATCATGATATCCCGGACGTTCCAGTGTAATATTGGATTCCGGAATCTCAAAAAGTTTTATTAACTTTGCAGTATGATTTCACCTGTCCAGGCACTTCAGGAGCAGCGACGCCTTCTCCAGATAGAATACGAGGAAGAGAAAAGGTCTTTTTCAGAACTCACTGCCCGTATTGGGTTTTCGCGGCTTGCCGAGCGAGGCAACGCATGGCTCGGTATATCCGTTGGCCGAGTCTTCTATAACTCCCTCAATCAACGTGTAGTAGAGATCACTCGTCATGAGAGCGGGACTGAGGAAGTAGACCATAACTTCGAATATGGTCGTCCTGTGGTTTTCTTCACCATACCGGAAGGAACCGGGGAACGTCCGTCTTTTCCGTTTGCAGGCACAGTCAGCTATGCAGACGGCGACCGGATGGTCGTGATCATTCCCGAGAGCGCGGATATCAGCAGACTATCCTCCTCAGTGCAGGCCGGAGTTATGATATCATTTGATGAAACATCATACCGCACTATGTTTGATGCTCTTGACCGCACGATCAAGGCCAAGGGAAGGCTGGCGGAACTTCGAGACCTTATATACTCTCACAAGAAGGTGGGGGAGTTCACTTTCGCTCCCCTGGGTTTCCCGTATTTAAATCCGGCCCAGCAGTCAGCAGTCAATAAGGTGCTTTGCTCTAAGGATGTAGCTGTGGTGCACGGGCCTCCAGGTACGGGAAAGACCACCACTCTTGTCGAGGCCATCGCTGAAACGCTCCGTCGCGAGCCGCAGGTGCTTGTCTGTGCACAGAGCAATATGGCGGTCGACTGGATCTGTGAGCGTCTTGTCGACAGGGGAGTGCACGTGCTCCGCCTCGGCAATCCGTCGCGAGTCAACGACAAGATGCTCTCCTTTACCTACGAGCGTCGATTTGAATCACACCCCGACTATCCCGACCTCTGGAGCATACGCAAGGCTATGCGTGAGTTACGTTCTGCCAAGCGTCGAGGCGGGGAACAGTGGCATCAGAAAATGGATCGTCTGAGAAGCCGAGCCACAGAACTTGAGATCCGTATCAATCAGGATCTCTTCAACTCGGCACATGTAATAGCATCCACTCTTGTAGGGAGCGCTTCGCGTCTTCTCGATGGAATGCGTTTTTCCACGCTCTTTATTGATGAGGCCGCCCAGGCTCTCGAAGCTGCCAGCTGGATACCAATGCGTCGTGCCGGCAGGGTGGTGCTTGCCGGCGACCACTGCCAGCTGCCTCCGACGGTGAAGTCATATGAGGCTATGAAGGCAGGACTCGGAAAGTCTCTTATGGAACGAATTGTTGGGAATCATCCGGAGGCCGTCACTCTCCTTACGATGCAGTATAGGATGAACCACGATATAATGCGTTTCTCCAACGAATGGTTTTATGGGGGTGCCATGACCGCCGCTCCCGAGGTGAGGCATCGTGGTATCCTTGACCTGGATACGCCCATCGAATGGATTGACCCCCTTATGGCGGGCGGTCATTTTGACCGCCAAAGCGTGTCGGAGTCTATGGAAGGGAGTCTTCCAGATCTCCCCACCGAATCGGAGGCTGACTATAGGGAAGCCCTTGCCGGCGAAAGCCACGGTCGCGTCAACCCTGACGAGGCAGAATTCTCCATCCGTACCCTCCGTGCCTACATCGAAAAGATCGGACGTCAGCGTTTCCTTGACGAACGTATTGACGTTGGCCTTATCTCACCTTACCGCGCCCAAGTGCAGTATCTTCGCGGCCTTATCAGGCGAACTCCTTTCTTCAAGCCTTTCCGCCACTTGATTTCCGTCAATACTGTCGACGGTTTTCAGGGTCAGGAGCGCGACGTCATCATCATCTCCCTTGTCCGCAGCAACGACGAAGGCAACATCGGCTTCCTCCGTGACCTGCGACGCATGAACGTAGCCATGACGCGCGCCCGCATGAAGCTGATCATCATAGGCTCTGTCGCCACTCTCACCCGCCATCCTTTCTACCGGAAATTATTTGATAGCATTAATCGCGTCGAGAGGTTCTCGTAGAGAGTGTCGTGCTCACAGGCAGACAACTTTTTCCTCTTTCTCTTGGCGGAATCGGCGAAATTCACTAACTTTGCAGTTTGAAACAGCCCGTAACATTTGCGGGCAAGACGATACACTATGCAAGACATCCGCAATATAGCCATTATCGCGCACGTCGACCACGGTAAGACAACCCTTGTCGACAAAATGCTGCTCGCAGGAAATCTCTTCCGCGAGAACCAGAACGCCGGGGAATTGATCCTCGACAACAATGACCTCGAACGCGAAAGAGGTATAACGATCCTTTCGAAAAACGTCAGCATCAATTACAAGGGCACGAAGATCAATATAATCGACACCCCGGGACACGCCGATTTCGGCGGGGAGGTGGAGCGTGTGCTCAATATGGCCGACGGTTGCCTGCTTCTTGTCGACGCTTTCGAGGGACCTATGCCGCAGACACGTTTCGTACTTCAGAAAGCTATCCAGATGGGTCTGAAGCCTGTGGTGGTCATCAATAAGGTGGATAAGCCGAACTGTCGTCCCGACGAGGTGAACGAAATGGTCTTCGACCTGATGTTTAATCTTAACGCTACGGAAGACCAGCTTGACTTTCCTACTGTATATGGATCAGCAAAGGAGAACTGGATGAGCAAAGACTGGAAGGTGCGTACCGACGACATAACGGCAGTGCTTGACGCCATCATAGAGAATATCCCGGCTCCCACACAGCTTGATGGGGATCCGCAAATGCTTATCACGAGTCTTGACTTCTCAAGTTATGTGGGACGTATCGCTGTGGGCCGTGTCCATCGCGGTACGCTACGCGAGGGTATGGATATAGCACTGTGTAAGAAAGACGGCAGCGTTAAGAAACAGCGTATCAAGGAGCTGCATACTTTTGAAGGTATGGGCCGAAAGAAGGTGAGCGAGGTAAGTTCCGGCGACATATGCGCTATTGTTGGACTCGAGGACTTCGAGATCGGAGATACTGTTTCTTCAGTTGAGAATCCGGAGCCACTCCCTCGAATCGCAATCGACGAGCCTACCATGTCGATGACATTCACCATCAATAACTCACCCTTCTTCGGAAAGGACGGCAAATACGTGACATCACGCCATATTCACGATCGCCTTATGCGTGAGCTTGACCGCAACCTCGCATTGCGGGTGAGCAAGGGCGATACGGAAGACAAATGGACTGTCTTCGGCCGAGGAGTTCTGCATCTTTCGATTCTTATTGAGACGATGCGCCGCGAGGGCTATGAGCTGCAGGTGGGACAACCCCAGGTAATCATCAAGGAGATAGATGGAGTGAAGTGCGAGCCGATCGAGGCTCTGACCATCAATGTGCCGGAAGAATACAGCTCTAAGGTGGTAGATATGGTGACTCGTCGAAAGGGTGACATCATAAGCATGGATACCCAGAATGACCGGATAAACATTGAATTCCATATTCCGTCGCGTGGCATCATCGGGCTGCGCAATAATGTGCTGACGGCTACCGCCGGCGAAGCCATCATGGCCCACCGTTTTCTGGAATATCAGCCTTGGAAAGGTGAGATCGAAAGGCGTACCAACGGATCGCTGATCGCTATGGAGGCCGGAACGGCCTATGCGTACGCCATTGACAAACTGCAGGATCGCGGCCGCTTTTTCATATTCCCGCAGGATGAGGTGTATGCCGGTCAGGTGGTAGGTGAAAACGCTAAAGACAATGATATAGTCGTCAACGTCACGAAGTCAAAGAAGCTGACGAATATGCGTGCGTCCGGTGCTGACGACAAGGCTAAGATTGTTCCCCCTGTGGTGTTCTCGCTTGAGGAAGCACTTGAATATATAAAGGAAGACGAATATGTGGAGGTGACTCCCAACCATCTGCGTCTTCGCAAGATAATTCTTGACGAAAACGAGCGAAAGAGAGCAAACCGATCGGCGAATGATTAATGGTTAACGATAAACGATAAATGATCAACGATTAACGATCAGCGAAGAGGGTCAATCGCGCAATATGAAGAATCCGTTGACATCTAAGGAAAGAAGAGGGCTGTTGGCCGTTGCGGCCGCAGCCCTCTTGTGTATCGGTTCAGGTTTCATTTTAAGGAGTATCGGCTCACATGGTCCGGGGAAACGAGCTCCGTTAGAAGTGATGGATGATTCGTTGGTAGTGAAGACTCGCGGGGACGGCGGAAAGGCTGATAGCGTTAAAGCTAAGAAGCCGAAGCGGGTGAAGAAGCGGAAGGCAGAGAAGATATATCCAACCAGAAACCCCTTGGATGAACCGTGTGATTAATTGTGAGTCTTCAGTTTTCAGTCTTCAGATTAAAGGAGATATAAATAAATCCGCTGAATCGCATCAATTCAGCGGATTTATTTATGCGGGAATGTAAGCCCGCGGTTTCATATCAGCTTAGCGGTATTGCTTGTCGACTGTAGGGGAGGCAGAGCGGAAGGCCTTCATCACCATACCGATTGTACTTCCGATGTAGGTGGGATCGGCGCTGTAGTATTTCATGCCGTCCGTATTGTAGAAGTATCCGGCGATGTCCTCGTCTACCGCTACGGTAGCGCTTTCATGCCCGGGATACTGCACAAGCTGGCAGGGGAGTCCGAGGGCGTTCCAAAGCAGATAGGAGAAGAAAATCGCGCGGTCCTCGCAGTCGTTCTTATCGTATATGAAGTTCTCCTCAAGGAAGTAAGGCTTCTCAAATCCATGGAAATCCTGGTCGGTGGAATAGTTGAATCCATTGTGGCACAGAGCCATGAGGGTATTGACAGCCTCGCGGTCGCTCATGCCTGCAAGCTGCGACTTGAGTTGCTCCACAATGTCCTCACGCAGACGGCTGTCAACCCATGAAGATGCGAAGTCGCCCGTAGGCATCTGCGGATAATGATGCAGAAGCTTCTGAATATTTTCGTTGACCTCTCCCTTGAGAGATATTCTGCCGTTGGTGAGGTTGAAATTCTTGGCCTTCATCGGTAGGCTTAGTCCTGTCAGACGCAGGTCGGAAGTCTTTCCAAGTGCGTTAGACGGAAGATTGCAAGTCATCAGTCGCATTGACTTTCCTTTAGGAGGTTCGAAGCCTTCGGGGAACAGAATTGTGTATTTACGCCCGTCTATGGTCTGCGACATGGTAGCGTAGACAACCTCCTGGTCGAAAGGCATCATTACGGTAAATATATCATCGAGCTTGATGAGACGTGCGTCGTAGCCCATGTTTGATAGCAGGAAGTGAACCGCCGACGTGCGTGCGGCCTGATCGGAATCCTTAAACCTATCGTTGACATACGCTTCAGCCAGACGATAGGTGAGGTATCCGTTTAGACCGAGCTGCTGTGCGAGGCCGAAAAGCTGGCGCGATGTCTCGAGTCCACCTTCCTGATCAGCCATCTTCTTCCAATGCGCACCGGTCTCCTCCGGCCCGCTCAGCGACTTCGCGATATTGAAGTCGATCTCGGGAATGAACGCCTGCATGCCGTAGAAGTCAAACATATAATTATTCTGGTTTTCCGGTACGGTGAAAGTTTCAACCGTAGCATAGCCGCTTTCTTCAACAGCACGCTGGAGATCTTCGGGACTCATGCGGCGTGAAGACATGTCAATATTGACTATACCCGACTCTCCCGGACTCGGAGCAGCCGTCTGGCCGGGGAAGTTACCGAATGCGAATCCGGGATCGGGAAGGCGGAGGACAGCGAGTTCATAGCTGCTCTTTCCGGCAACCTCGGACATAGCAAGCGAGGCTCCTATCGGACTTTGGGCCATAGTCTTGGGCAGGGATCCTCCCCCTATTCCTCCCGAATTGATCTTACGGGACGAATAGTCGTAATCTTTGATAGAGCCCTGTGCCATCTCCCGGCCTGGAGCAGATGCGGAAGTGCCTGGCATAGCCGAACCGCCTGCCGACGGGACATCAATCTTCATCGAACCGAAATCGAAGTCGGTGATACTGCCCTGAGCCAGATTACCCTTTGGAGCGGCGGCAACAAGAATTCCGGAGAGGCTTGAATCGGTGAACTTCGGGTCGGGAAGCTTCGCCACTTCAGGCAGAGGTTCCGGTTCCGGAACTACAGGAATCTCCGGGAGAGTCTCCGGTTTCGGCTCCGTATAAGGACTTTCTTCCTCCCATAGGGGCTCGAATTCGTGCCACTCTCCATTGAGAAAGTCACCGTAGTGTTCGAGAATGCGCGACTTGAAATTGTCGTAGTCGCTCAGGATCTGCTGCCGGAATCTGTTGTATTCCTCAAGGGGAGACTGCGACAGAGCGACAGTCCCCCCGAAGAGCATGCATCCTGAAATAAGTGTGATGCATTTACGCATATTATAAATCCTTTATATAAGTAGCTGTTCAATTTAAAACGATACAATAATAACTCCTGAAAGTAGATGATCTCGTATATTCTCCACTTGCCGATTCCGGCCACTTCGGCTTTGTCGCTCGGTCACGATGCCCGCATCGTTCCATCGCTCCGCTGCCAAATCGCCTCGGAATCGTCGGCGCGGATAATATACGTTTAATTTGACCAGCTACTTATCGAGACGTTACTTCACGGGTTCGCTGATGAACTCAGACACCTGTTTTGCATAGTTCTGTGCGAGTCCTGACTCAGCAGCGGCATCTTGAAGGGCCTTCTGGCGACGGGCGAGAGCCTTGTTCTCATCAACGGTGAAGTACATGCGGAAGTCATATGAACCGTCATCGTTCTTTTTCATGATGGTGAATGACTCCTGAAGCTCTCCCTTAATCTCCTTCTGGGTGAGTCGTTCGTAAGCAGCGTAGAAACGAGCGAATTCAGGATCGTTCTCGGTGTCAACTTCATTTCCGTATGAGTCTGTAACACTACGTCCCTTGATCTGAGAAGCAGCCTTTGACGCATATTCCGACATAGCAAATGTCAGACACATCTGGCGTCCGTTGTTCTGCGACTTTGAATGTCCTGTACCGAGCTGTTCGGTCGCGCCCATTTCCAGTTTTGAGAAATGCTTGTAGAGCTCGTCCTGAAGAGGACGGCTACCCATAATTTCGAAGCCATCTTTTTTAAACTGTTTGGCACGCTCTTTTGCGTTCTTATTGCACTGTTTCTCCTGTTTCGGAGTAAGTTGGGCCATAGCTACGGGCGCAATCAGGCAAAGCGCCATGAGAATCATAATGATCTTTTTCATGTTGTTTATTTTTTTGTTGTTAGTTGTCTGTTTTCAGTCTTCGGTTATCAGTTGTATGTTAGAAGTTTTCTGCTAAATGTAATATTTAGACTGTGAAGAGGGGAGTTCGTTTACTCATATTCGAAATTTCTGTCGGTATTCGGACTGACCGCAAGGTTTATCACCTTCATGCCCATCTCCTCGTCAGCTCGGCGAAGCTCGATCATAAGTTTGTTGAAGTCACGTGTCGACATTACATCAAGATCTGCGTCTGCGTCGTGCTGCCACGTTCCTTTCCTGAAGTAGTTGGGCGAGTACACCACATACAGACGGTTGAGGGCCAGCTTATCGGTAGTGATGTAGAGGCTTTCTCCCGGAAACTCTCCAAGATTGCCACTCGGTCGGTTCTTGTCGAAAAGGATATAGTCATAACCTTTCGTCAAGGTAGCCTGCGCCGGTGTAGACTCGAAGGGAAACATTTTGAAAACGGTTCCGTCCTCATCCTCAAGGCAAACCATCACAAACATATCGCGCTCAGGACTCTTGATATAGACGAAGATATCTTCCGAATCCTTAAACTCGGAGCGCACTGCTCGTTTGTCGGGTGCCGAAAGAGCGTTGGCTATAAGTTCGGGAGCCTTGTTTGAGAGTTTACGTCCGCGACCAGAAACCTTACAGGTTACAATAGGAGCACCATCCCTGTAACTTTCCTCATACTGAGGAGTGCCCGTAGTGGCTATCCACTCGCCGCGCACCGTGCTCTGAGTGCTCGAGAGGAATGCCATTTTTTCCTTGTCGTTGACGATCTCATTGGTCTGCACTATATCCTGGCTTACCAATGTGCCGAATTCGTTGCGGAGCGCCTCGTTCTGCGCTCCTTCCAGCGCTTTCTCCTTGGCTTCTACCATTGACATACCGGGATGTCCGTAATATGTGTATGTGCCTGAGACAGCCTTGTCGTCAGCTGCCTTGACCGACAGTGAGGATGATGCGGCGACCACAAAGATTGCCAGCAGCATCAGTATCCTGCTGCTTAGGGCCTTAGCTTCTTTGATCTCCATGTTCCGGAAAGTTTACCTGTTGCCTTATATGTAGGAGTCTGCTCACGTCGGTTGATTTCCTGAGATGTAGCTGACACTTTATCTCTGACATATTTAGAGATTTCCTCCAGAGATGCGCCTCCTTTAGATTCCTGAAGCTTTTTAAGGAGCCAGTAGGTGAACATTCCATGATCTTTCTCCTCATATGGAAATGCGGTCTGCTGAGCATCGGCGGCGGAGAGCACAAACACGTTGCCTGAGGGATCCACATCTCTATGTTTCAGAGCCACGCCACGTGCGGCCACAACCGGGGTATCCTTCTGTCCTGACTCGCGGGCGGAACCGGAGAAGCAAGCGTCCATGAAGGCGTAGACCGAAGCGTTGGGAAGCTTGCCGAGACCGTCATAGACTTCCTGCAGCCTGATCATGGTACGTGAATGTTGCGGCTGTGCGTCGACCGGCATCAGATAAGCCTCCTTGGTGTCATTGTCCGGCAGGCCGTGGCCTGAATAGAAGAGTATCACGTCAATATTCTCAGGCCTGTTGGCGATGCGTCCTTTCAGGTTTTCAAACTCGCTCCAGAAATCACCGGATGTGGCATCAGTAAGGAAGACTATCTGCGAGGTCGGGATACCAAGGGTTTTCTCGCAGTATTCGGTGAAAGTCTGGCCATCGTGTAGAGCGGAAGAAACGTTGGCGACGTTCTTATAGTTTTCGTTGGCAACAATGAACGCGAAGGTATTTGCGTTTTTCTTTCCTGTCTCCGGAATATCCTTGTCAACATCAGAAGTCCTGGCGAGGATCTTCGCGTTGGTCGGTTTTCCGGTCGTAGTCCTGGCGGGAGTGGTCTGCTTAAGATAAGTGTCGAGGTTGATCTTCACGTCAGGCGTCTGATATGTGGCAGACTTGCTCGAGTCGTAGGAGTAAGACTTTCCGGCAGCCGTGCGGAAAGTGATTGACGCGATAGCGACGCGGTCGTTGTCGATCATATAGCGTGGCGCGCGTATCTCTACATTGTTGTTGTTCCATGCACTCTTGAACATCTCAGCTTCCTTGTTCTTGAGAGGCACCTTTATGGTAGCGTCACCGTAAGGAGTAGTGATGAGGTATGTCTCGTTGCTCGGGTCGTATGGCTGGAGCTCGAGGTCGCGGGGAACAAACGAGAAAGCGTATTTGTCAAGATATTCCTTCTCAGCCTGAGCCTTGAGCTTTTGGAACTCACCCTGCAGGCCTCCTTCCGTCACGCGCTTCTGATAATCTTCAATCTTCTCAAATTCACCGCGCTTAGCCCATGTGCCGAGTTTCCCTTCTATGTAGTTCTTTGCAAACTCCTGATAGGAAGGAGCGGTGATGGCGGAAGTAGTGCCCTTGTCGCCCCCGCTGACACCAAGAGGACCGTTCATTATCTCAGGCACTTCACCCATCGCCATCGGTTTCTCACCGAGAGCTCCAAGACGGATGTTGATCTCGTCAAACTTTTCCTTGTTGTCAAGATAGCCGTAAGCTATGCCAAGAGCACGGAGATACTGCTTGTCGTTGGGCTTCGTAGCTACGATCTCCTCGAGATGCTGGGCGGCCGATTCGAAATACGCCCGGCTCTGACGACGGTTTTTCTTTGCTACTTTCTCGTCTTCCTCCATGATTGACTTATTGTAGAAGTCGGCTCCGAGGTTATAGTAGCATGTGGCAATACGCTGGGTATTCTCCAGACTGTTGGGATGAAGCTCGGCGATCTGGTTGTAGATGTCGAGAGCTTTCTTATAATCGTGGGTTGATTCGTATACCTGAGCCTGGACATTGAGCAGTTGCTCATCCCCCGGTTTCATAAGGAGTGCCCGGTCGAGCAGAGGCTGAATGCGGTCGGCATATCCACCGTCGATACAGCATTGTATGCCCATGGCCACGAGCTGATAGTCGTCAGGATACAACACCGTTGCATTGCTGAGAGTATTTATGCCTTTTAGGTAGTCTTTGGTGTTGATGCAGGCCTGCCCCATGAATGTGCTGACCTGATGTCGCATCTTCTCCTCTCCGGTAGCGAGGTATATGTCGAAATATTCCTTGGCGAGTTCGAAGTTTCCGGAATTATATGCGTCCGAAGCCGCCACATATACGAGAGTAGGGTATACCCTCGGATCGCGCTTGAAATCTCCATCGGTGAAGATCGGAAGTCTCTGAGAGTCGATATAAGCGCGGGCGAAGTTGGCGAGCTGACGCTGATCGCCGGAGTTGGAGTAAAAGAAGGCTCCTTTCAAGAGCGAGTTGTTGATATCGAGAAGCACGTTCTTGATCTGCATTCTCTGATCCTCTTCCTCTGCAAGCTCGAGGGCTTTTGTAGCTGTGAGATACAGATTGAGTGTCTTAGGATAGAGCGAAGATTCCTCTTCTCCTTCATACTGGAGTTCCTTAAGTGTCTTGTATTCCTCAGTCATAGCGTTGATGGCTATCTGAGCGGGCGAGATAGTGTCGGCATCCTCAGCGCCATTGTTTCCCTCGGCGTCCGGAAGCTGTATCGATTCCATTCCGACAGGATCCTGATGGGACGCCGAGTCTGCGGGCGAGTCTGTGGAGGCATAGATTATTCCCGCGGCAACCGCCGCGGTCAATGTGAAAATCGTTTTGAGTCTATGTTGCTTATTCATTTCAGAATGTATTGTTGAGTCAGGTAGTTGTTGAGTCTACTAAATCATAATATATTTTGTTTCCGGGCCGGGGATCAGTCCGACCCGGAATTAAGTCTTTAGCCTTAGTGCTTTAGAATGCGTCGACGAAGGTGAATTCAACCGTAATGCGACGGAATTCTGAACCCTTTCCTTCAGCTACGCCGATATTGTAGGTGTAGCGTGTATCCATGTCCTTGAGGCCGGCCACATTGCTGTCAAGAAATTCCTTCACGCCGTAGGCACGCAGGAAAGCGAGTTGCTCGTTGCTCTTTATGCCGTCTTTCTGGGTAACTGTGATAGCGCTCATCTTATTGTCCTGATAGATAGGCTCGTTTTCGATGTCGCCGTATGCACCGTCATATGCGATAGTGCTTCGGATAGGGGAGGAGTCGGCTGTTCCTGATATCTTAACGTTGAGACGCTTGCCCTGCTTCACATAGTTGGCGAAGTCTCCTTCAAAAGCATTCTTGACGATATTGAGCATCGAGGATGCGGCGCCTGACTGCTCAGCCCGATACTTTCCGGGAGCGAAGTCTTCCTGAGCGGAGAATTCCGGATCTACCTGATACTGGAAGCTGACGTTGTAGTTCAGGATCTTATTGCCGTTGGCGTCATAGTCAGGAATCACCTCCGAGTTAACGGCGATCTGTGTGTGGTCGGAAATGATATTATCCTTTTTAGCCTCCTGCATCACCTGCTCCTTGAGTTCCTCGAGTTTCACCTCCTCCATCATCTGTTGCTGTACAAGCTCGATCGAGACGATATTGTCGTTGTTCATGAACTCCATGGGCTTACGGTTGATATTGTCGTAGATGTATTCGGCCCCGGTCTTGTTGTTGGTGAACTTAGCGTATATGAGCTCGAATGTGTCGTCGCCGAGAAGACCATACTGCTGGTCACTGATTGTAAGGTCATTGGCTGAGTTGATGGCTCCGAGGTCTTCGCGTGGCATCGGGAGGAAGATGGTAGGCATGTTGTCGAAGTTCACGGCAAGCACTTCGTTGTCGGCGTCATACTGGCCGAGGCTTACGGTCGACATAGCTGTGAGGTTTCCGGCAAGGCTTGTGGAGATCTCGTCTTCGAATAGGCGGCGCTGCTTGGCGCGGGTCTCGTCGTTGACACGAAGCTGATATTCTTCCATGGTCTCGTTTGGCATTTTCTTGAGCCACTCGCTCATCTTCATGTCCACTTCGTCGCTGACAAGCTTGGCGTAATAAGGCTCAAGCTTCATGCGGCGGGCGCTGATTCCTTTTTCGGTAGAGGCTGCGAGCACCGGATTATCGTTGGCGTCAGCAATGAAAAGGACATCGCTGATAGTAGCCTCCGGGACATCGAAAATGATTCTGTCTTCAGGCTTGAGGAGGTTGACGACGGTCACTTTGTCGTTGTCGGCCACCACCGCGAGGTATTTACCGTCAGCGTTGAAGTCGCAGGCAATACCGTTGTCGAGGTCTTCGATCATGAGACGCACGTTGAAGGAACGGGTGTCGTATATCTCAACCATACCGTCTGCTGTAAGCACGGCCATATCATCGCTTGATTTTGAGAAGACCACGTCAGTGACGGCTTCGCCGGGATTCAGCGTGCGTCGCATGGTCTTATCTTCGAAGTTCATCACTTCCACTTTCTTGTCGCCGGCAGCCGCGAGAAAGTACTGATTCGGACTGAAGACGATCATGTCAGGATGGTTCGTGAACGCCGGAGCTTCTCCGACCGGCTTGAATTTTTTTGTCTCGAACAGGTATGTGCCCTTTTCGGTGGCAACCGCAAGCTGACGCGCGTCAGGAGTGAAAGCCGCTGCATAAGGAATTCCGAGATGCTTGGAGTCAAAACTCATGATCTTTTCAGCATCTCCGTCGGTTGTGATAGTCTCGAGATAGTAGCGGCCCTTCTTGTCTTTCTTGACTACGGCGACGTTAATGCCGGTCGGGTTGAGTGCCATTCTCCGGATACTGTCCTTGCTTTCTATAAGCTCGAGTCCGAGTGTATTCTGCACACCCTTGGGTGTGGCTGCCATTATCGCCGAGTAAAGCGATTCTATCTGTGTCAGCGGTTTAGCTGACTTAAAATTGTAATCCCGTTTCTGTACGGGTTCATCTGCGTCATCCTGCGCAGCAGCCGTGATAGGGCTAAGCATAGCGCATACCAATGCTGGAATTAAGAAAATCTTTTTCATAACTTACTGTTCGACAAGTCTTGAATTTGCTTTGGTGCAAATTTACGACATTTTTGGCTAATATGCAATTTTTTAAGTGCTTTTTTTCTCAAATATATCACAAATTTATGTAAAAAATACGGGAATCAGACTCCGTGTGAGGTCTGATTCCCGATATGATGTTTATTTCTTCTCCTGCCGGAGATATTTCATCAGCGCACAAGTATGAGGGCTGTGCGAGGAGCTACCGTAGCTTTTTTCTCAAATGCACCGAGTCCGGCTTCTGTGTCGATCTTGCCGTCTTTGACCGCCGCATTCCATGTTCCCTTGGGCAGATCAACGACTTGAGCTTCGTCGCCACCGTTGAAGATAACCTTTATGTCCTTCCAGGAGTCGCCGTTGGCATTGTCCTTGAGAGTGTAAGATATAAGGTTTGGTGTTTTTTCTGAATCTATGTCGTCAAATTCAAGATGTTTGGCGATCTGTTCGGCCGTTGTCATGCGGAAAGCCGGGTGAGCCTTGCGCAACGCTATCAGTCCCTTGTAATAGTCCATCTGGTCGCGGTTTCTGGCCTTAAGGCTCCAGTCGATTGCGTTAATGGAGTCAGGACTGTTGTAAGAGTTGTGGACGCCTTTTTTGTCGCGGAATATCTCTTCTCCGGCGAACATGAAAGGTGTGCCCTGAGAGGTGAAGACTATGGTCTGGGCAAGTTTGGCAGCAGCCATGCGTTCCTCGTCGGTAGCGTCGGGCATGGACTTACGCAGCTTGTCGGTGAGGGTCAGGTCGTCGTGGCAGCTGACATAGTTCACTATCATCTCGGGGGAGGACGCATAGGGGAATTTTGAGTTATTACCCTTCGAGAAATCGACCTGCGGATGTGCCGTTGCGGCCACGATTCCTATCTTTACGGTCTCTTCGTTGCCGGGCTTTCCGGTGGCGAACCCACGCTCTTCCGCGTTGGAGTAATGTCCTTTCACAGCGTCACGTATATCGTCGGAGAAGACTGCGATGTCTGTCATCTGAGCCACATTTTCTTTCAGGGCTCTCTGTTCCACAGGAAGCGGGGAGTCGCCTGCAGTCCAGCCCTCGCCGTAGACAAAGATGGAGGGATTGATCTTCTTCAGCTCCGCAGCCACCTGATTCATAGTCTCAGTGTCGTGTATCGCCATGAGGTCGAAACGGAAACCGTCGATATGGTATTCTTCAGCCCAGTACTTCACAGAGTTGATGATGTAGTCGCGCATCTGCTGAAGGTCGGAGGCTGTCTCGTTGCCGCATCCCGATGCGTCCGAGTAGCTGCCGTCGTCACGGTGGCGGTGGTAGTAGCCCGGGACGGTAAGCTCGAAGTTGGAGCCGTCGTTTTCTGCCGTGTGGTTGTATACCACGTCCATTATGACACCTATCCCGGCGTCATGGAGAGCCTTCACCATTTCCTTCATCTCGCGCACTCTGGTCGCAGGATCTGAGGGGTTAGTGGAGTAACTGCCCTCGGGGGTATTATAATTCTGCGGATCGTAGCCCCAGTTGTAAGTATTCTGCTGGAGGTTGGTCTCGTCTACGGAATTATAGTCATAGCTCGGAAGGATATGTACGTGGGTCACTCCGAGTTCCTTAAGATGGTCGATACCTGTCTTTTCTCCATCCGGCGATGTAGTGCCATGCTCTGTTAGGGCAAGGAATTTACCCTTGTTTGCTATTCCTGATGTGGGAGATATCGAGAAGTCCCTGTGATGCATCTCGTAGACGATCACATCAGTGAAGTTATCTACTTTCGGCCCTTTGTCTGTGTCCCATCCCTCGGGATCTGTCTTGGCGAAGTCGATGATCGCAGCTCTCTTACCATTGGCACCTACAGCCTTGGCCCATACGCCGGGAGTCTCGTCGAGCCATTTGCCGTTATGTTTTACCTTGAAGGTGTAGTATTTTCCGTATAGCTTTTCAGGCTCGCCTGCAGACCAGGTTCCGTTTTCCGGCTGGAATGTCATGGCAATGGTCTTGTATGGCTCGCCGTTCAGTTCCGTATCGTAGAGATTGAGCGTCACTTCCTCTGCCTTGGGGCTCCAGAGGCGGAAATGGGTTCCTGTGCTGTCTACAGACAGCTCGAGATCGTCGCCGTTGTATGTAGGATAGTCTTCAAACTGCCTGTCATACGCGCTCCTCATGGAAGCGGATGTCGTCTTCTGGCAAGATGTCACCGCGCCGGCCATCAGCAGTGTGGCCGAAAGTATTGTCATGGTCTTGTTCATGGTTTTTTGTTATGCGTTATGCGTTGTCGGAATGATTTAATGGGCTTTTCGGTATTTGTCGTCGGTTCCGTCAAGAACTTCCTCAAGAATGCTGAGATATGATGCATACCGGGATTCTGCGATCCGATGGTCTGCCACCGCTTCCTTGACGGCGCAACCGGGCTCGCCGGTATGTCGGCAGTCTCCGTATTTACAGTCGTGAGAGGCATTAAATATCTCCGGGAAGAAATGACCTACGTCTTCAGTAGTGAAATCGATAGTGCCGAAGCTCCTGACTCCCGGAATATCAATGATCTCGCCTCCATATGGCAGATCGAGCATTTCTGAAAACGTAGTGGTATGCGTACCGGTGTGGTAAAGTTCGGAAATCTCTCCCGTGCGTAGGTTTGCGTCCGGGATGAGAGTATTGATGAGCGATGATTTTCCCACTCCGCTGTTGCCGGCGAGCAGGGAGATATTGTCTGCGGTTGCCTCGCGGAGTGAATCGAGGCCAAAACCGGTGGCTGCCGACACTATGATAACCGGGTAGCCTATCGAATCGTAGAGGTATTTCATGGCTTCGCCGAGTTCCCTGTCATCGTCATCCCACATGTCGCATTTGTTTATTATCAATCCTGCCGGAACGCGATATGCCTCCGCAGTGGCAAGAAACCTATCGATGAAAGTCAGCGGCACCTCCGGATCCCTTAGTGTGACCACAAGGAGCGCACGGTCGATATTTGCGGCAAGTATGTGTGATTCCTTCGAGAGGTTGGATGCTCTTCTGATAATGTAGTTGCGTCGAGGAAGTATCTCCGTTATATACCATGCGTCGTCAGTGGCGCGCACGGCCATGACATGGTCTCCCACCGCTACGGGATTGGTGGTCCGGATGCCCTTAATGCGGAAGTTTCCCTTTATGCGGCAGTTTACTGTATCTCCGTCAAGAAGTCTGACTTCGTAGGCGCTCCCGGTGTTCTTCACCACGAGTCCCTGGCGTGCGTCGGCGGTAAGTGTCGCTTTCACTTTCTTGTCTTTCTTAGCCATACAATCATATAACAACAGTAGTGAGTTGTAAGTTGCAGATTTTGTAAGTTTAGAGTCGGAGGTAGTGTAAAAAATAAAAATCGGACGGAAGATTAATTCCGTCCGATTTTTATGCATTGAAGCACGCGCAGGGATTATTTGTCCTTCTTTACGAAGCGCTCCTTGATACGGGCTTTCTTGCCGGTGAGGTTGCGGAGATAATAGAGTTTCGCACGACGCACCTTACCATGCTTGTTGACTGTGATTGATTCGATGAAGGGTGATTCCATAGGGAAGATACGCTCCACGCCGATGCCGTCGGAGATTTTACGCACTGTGAAACGCTTCTTGTCTTCATGGCCGGAGATGCGGATCACCACGCCACGATACTGCTGGATACGCTCCTTGTTACCCTCTTTGATACGGTAAGCGACAGTCACTGTGTCGCCCGGGCCGAATGCTTCGAAATCTTTTTTGGGAGTTGCGAATGCTTCCTCCACTACTTTGATTAAATCCATTGTAGTATATTTGATTAAATTATATCTGCAACATAACAGGTATCCTTTTTGTGGCCGCTACTCTCACGTCCTTCCTGCCAGCGATTGCAAATCCGGGTGCAAAATTACAAAAAATTTCTTTAACTGCCAAAAAAATACTAAATTTGCATCATGAATATGAATCAAGACCTCACAATCAATATCCGTGGACGTCTGCTTGACTTCCGGCGCCCCTGGATAATGGGCATCCTTAACGTGACTTCCGACTCGTTTTATGCCGGATGCAGGGCTGAAGACGAATGTGCCGTAGCAGATCGTATCCGCTCAATCCGCGATGAAGGCGGCGACTGTATCGACATAGGGGCGTGCAGCACTCGCCCCGGCAGCGAGCCTGTGGATGAGGCTACGGAACTCAACCGTCTTCTCGGAGCGATTGCTATAGTGAGGCGTGAGTGGCCGGAGGCAGTGGTCTCAATCGATACATATCGCGCATATGTAGCCCGTCGTTGTGTAGAGGCAGGCGCCGACATGATCAATGACATCTCCGGAGGTATTCTTGACCCGGATATGGCTGATACTGTGGCGGAGCTCCGCGTGCCGTATATATTGACACATATGCGTGGAACTCCCGCGACTATGCAGTCACTGACGGAATATGCCGATGTTACAGCCGATGTCATCACCGAGCTCTCTTACCGAATAAGGGAATTTCGTGAGCGAGGTGTCTGCGACATAATAGTAGATCCCGGATTCGGGTTTGCAAAAGATGTGGAGCAGAATTACAGACTCATGTCTTCTCTTGATGAGATATGCCGGATCGGACTGCCCGTCCTCATAGGGGTCTCCCGCAAGTCTATGATATGGAGGCCGCTCGGTATCACTCCGGCCGACTCTCTTCCAGGTAGTATTGCGCTTAATACATTCGCGTTGCTTCACGGCGTTTCCATAATCAGGGTCCACGATGTAGCGGCTGCCGTCCAGGCACGCGATGTAATCTTGAATTTAAATGCGGCCAGACCGCATTCTGAAGCTAATAACTAAAGACCATGATATCTTTTGGCATAAAAGACATTCTCGACATCCTGATAGTAGGTGCGATACTCTTCTACATTTATAAACTCATGAAGAGTTCCGGCACCATAAGCTTATTCTATGGCGTACTTCTCTTCATCATGATATGGGTGGCGGCTGCCGAGGTGCTTGACATGAAACTGACCGGAACGATACTCGATAAATTCATGAGTATCGGACTCATAGTGCTTGTAATCCTGTTTCAGGACCAGATAAAACGATTCCTTATAGAGATCGGTTCCCGTGGACATTTCAGTCAGTTAAAACGTATTTTCCACCATGGACCAAAGGAGGAAAACACGTATCACGGTCTTGTCATGTCGGTGGTCTACGCGTGTCTGTCGATGTCGAAATCCAAGACCGGTGCCCTGATATGCTTCCAGAGGAAAGTGCCTCTCGATGACTATGAGAAGACCGGTGACATCATTGATGCGGATATTAACACTCGTCTGATCGAGAATATTTTCTTCAAGAATTCTCCTCTTCATGACGGCGCTATGATCATAGCCCGACGCCGTATAATATCGGTCGGTTGCATCCTTCCGGTAAGCCACGACATGCATCTTCCGAAGCATCTCGGTCTGCGTCATCGCGCCGCACTTGGCATGAGCCAGGCCTCAGATGCGCTATGTATCGTAGTCAGCGAGGAGACCGGCAACATATCTCTGGCGATAGACGGCATAATCACCACCAATATCACCAGCTCGGAGCTTGAGAAGCAGCTGTCGGACATTTTCGTCTAAAATCAAGTGGCTTTCAGGCTTTCATTAGATTTACGATTTGCGTTCGGGCTCGCCACCAGGTAATCGGCCAAGCCATTCTTTTGCCGTCAGTTCAAGTTCCTCATACCATCTTTCGCCAAAGCGGCGTATCAGCGGCTCCTTCAGGAATTCATATACCCTCACTCCATTTCTTCGGCCAAGAATCTCCGCGCATTTGCATATCTTCCAGCGGTGGTAATTGACCGCCGTCATGCCTCCATAATCTTTAAGGCGTATGGGATACAGGCTGCAGCTGATGGGCTTGAAGAATTCTGCATGTCCCTCACGCCTGAGTTTCTCAAGCACGCACAGGCATTTGCCCCCCGGTGCGTAGCAAGTGAAAATACAGTCTTTTCCGTTGACGATGCTCGTCACCAGATCGCCTTCTTCATCGATGTAAGATGCCCCCTGTTCAAGAGCTACCTCCTGAGCAGCAGGCAGAAGGTGTGGCATGATTTCCGGCAGCAGAGCATCCAGCTTTTCTTTCTCCTCCGGCAGCAGAGGGGCACCGGCATCTCCCTCCACACAGCATTCTCCGAGACATGAGTCAAGGTCGCATTCAAAATATTGCTCGACAACATCGAGTGAAACCAAAGTATCGTTGATCTGTATCATTTTGCGTTATGTGTTTTGCGTTGTATGATTTGCGGAATCGCAGGCTACAGAAGACTACAGACATAAATCAGAAGGTCTCGTCGGAGATCAGGCGTGAATAACGGGCACCAATAGGGCGGTACCATACCTGGATTCGGTATTCGTTGCGTGTCTCATGCTTATTGCCTTCGATCAGACTCGGGTCGGGATGTCGGTTGCCTCTACGGGGTACAGCCACATATCGATAGTTATAGCTTCCTTGCTTGAGGGGCATCTCAAGCAGATAGGCTCCCTGAGCATAGTCGTAGCGCATATGGGATGCGTCATCGTGTCTATAGCCTGTGAATTCCCCCTCTACAAAGACGTCGGCGTCTACCGCTTCAGGAGATTCGAGACGGAAATGGACAGTCACATAGTCGGCTCCGAGGTCGGAGTCGGTGGAGTTGTATTCCCTGACGAGAAAACGTCCCTGCTGGGTCTGGTCGTAGCTGTACTGTTTAGAGTCTCTTTCGGAGTCAGGAGTAAGCCAAGCGTGATAGTTACGGCTCAGGAAACGCATGGAGTCCACATGCATGTCATTGTAGGTAGTGCGAATGGTCTCGAACCGGCGAAACTCGTTGCCGGCCTTGAATATCAGCTCCGGGCGGTGAGAGTAGATGATGTCCTTACCTTCCATCCGTGACGGGTTGAGGAGAGTGGTGGTTGTGTATGGGGCATTGTTCTGAGTTATGTCTATCCTCAACATGGAGTAAGGATCGTCGATAATCACGTCTGTGGGCGCAACTCTCAGATCTATCTGCTGCCATTCAGTATTCAGTCCACGGTCAGTGCGTGAAGACACATCGGCAGTGATACCAGCAGATTGCTCGGATATGGAGAACCGTGCATTCCCGATGGTTTCGTCGGGATTGTCACGCTCGAAAATCTCCAGAATATAATTGCCCGAAAGAAGGGGATTCATCCGTTCGTCAGGCAGTACTATACGGTAGTTGACAAAATGTACGAACGTGTTTTGGGAGAAAGCCCAGTCCTCGATATCGGCGATGTTGAAGCCGTCAAGATATTCCGATTCAAGTAATCCGGATGGCTGCCAGTCAGGTCCGCAATGGATGAGCCGATACTGTAGGTCGGAGTAGTCTTCGCTCCATTCATCGAAGCTTACGATGATACGTTCGTCGCTTCCAAGGCGAATGGAGGGGGCTGCCATGAAGTCGCCCTCCTTCATCACCTTTATGGTCCTCAGCCTCTCTCCGGCAGCCGACAGGCTGAGGAGGGCAAGAATTATGACTGCTATGGAATATCGCATTTTGTTTGATCAGATGTTACTGTATTGACACGCTCGTACAGGGATGGAATACCCCTCTGTCACTAAAATTAGTTCAGAACGACAGTGACCATTGTATTTTTGTCGGAGGCTCCGCCCACCGAGACTTCGTATGTGCCGGGAAGTGTCTGCATCTCTCCGGACTCCGGATTGAAGAAGGCAAAAGCTTCCGGGCCGAGCTCGAAAGTCACATCCTGCGATTCTCCTTTTTTCAGATTAATTCGTCTGAAGGCACGCAGTGTCTTGTTAAGCTCACGATCTTCTGTATTCTTAATGTAGACCTGAACGACTTCGTCGCCGTCACGGTCGCCGCTGTTCTTTATGTTGACACTGAGCGTCACAGGATCCCCTGCTTTATCGCCAGAGACCTCCGGCTTTGAATATTCGAATGTGGTATAGCTTAATCCGTGGCCGAAGGCGTAGAGCGGTTTCTCGGTCATGTAGCGGTATGTACGTCCGCTCATGTCATAGTCCTCGAAGTCCGGAAGCTGAGCATCGCCGGTATAGAATGTGACCGGCAGACGTCCGGCCGGGTTGTTGATGCCGAAGATTGTCTCGGCTACCGCCGTGCCACCGGCCTCTCCCGGATACCATGCCTGAAGCACTGCGTCGCAGAGCTCATCTTCCTGCGCAAGACCCATCGCACTTCCCGAACAATTAATGAATACGATCTTCTTACCTTGTTTCTTGAGATCCCTGATGAGTTCTCGCTGCACTTTCGGCAGCTCTATCGATGTGCGGTCGCCTCCTTTGAAGCCTTCAACTGTCACCGGCATTTCTTCCCCTTCAAGAGCTGCGGAGATACCACCCGCAAACACAACTACGTCGACATCTCCGCAGTCTGTCTCATACTCCACGCTGCGTCCTATATCAAATTTCAGCACTGCGGTTCCGGGACGGTCGTTGACCCAATCTATATCTATCTTATATGTCTTCCCTTTCTCAGCCTGTATAGCGTATGCGTAGTCGTTGGTCGGATTTGAACCGTAGGATTTTGCTACCCGTTTCCCGTCGATGTTGAGTCCCTTCAACCCTCTGGAGGCAGTCATGTTGATTATGTATTCGCCGCTTTCCCCGGGAGTAAACTCCGTAGAGAATGTCGCCGAGAAGTCTTCCAGATTCACGCCGGGGGCAAACACGGTGGCACCACCTGTGCTTTTGTTGATCGGAAAGCTGATTATCTCCCTTGCTGCGGGTTCACCTTCCTTTGAGGTATTGTTCCAGTAGGTGGCGTTAAAACCCTTATGGCCGTCGATGGAAAGCATGTCGAAGGTAGATATTGTGTTATTGTTCTTTACATGGTCGCAGCCTTTGAGGTAGAGAGCCTGTGGCGCGATGGCCTGAATGCCTTCGAGAATACTTGTGGTGCGGGTGGGGAATCCATTATAGTTTCCCCATTGCATCACGGTGTCGTTGGCATTCGGACCCATCACCATTATCTTTGCGTCGGCATTCAGGGGGAGTACACCGTTGTTTTTCAGCAGGGTCATCGACTTTCGTGCAGCGTCGAGTGCAAGCTGTTTGTGTGCCGGACTGCATATATCTTTGTGTCCGAGTGAATCCCACTCGCTGCTCTCATAGAAAAGTTCTCCGAGGCTCAGTCTCGCCTCAAGAAGGCGCAGCAGACTTCGGTCAATTGTCTCTTCGGAAATGAGGCCTTTATCATAGGCCTCCCGAAGACTTTTGTAGGCCGAACCGCATTCGAGGTCGGTGCCGGAAAATACAGCATCCGCACTTGCCTCGACTGCCGATGGGTGAGTGGCATGTGCATCCTTTCTGAAGAAATCGCGGATGGCCCAGCAGTCAGAGACCACTATCTTGTCATAGCCCCATTTATTTCTGAGAATATCGTTTAGAAGACGCTTGTTGCTGCAGCAGGGTTCACCTTCTACACGGTTGTAGGCGCACATGACTTGCCCCACGTTGGCGTCGACGAGGGTCTTGAAGGCCGGAAGGTATGTTTCCCATAGGTCACGGGGATCTATGTCGCGCGCGTCAAAGGAATGACGGTTCCATTCGGGGCCGCTATGCACCGCATAGTGCTTTGCGCAGGCAATGGTCTTTATGTGCTTTGCATCGGCCGGTCCCTGCAGACCTTCTACTGCAGCCTTGCCAAGCATGGACGAAAGGTAAGGATCTTCTCCATAAGTTTCCTGTCCACGTCCCCAGCGAGGATCGCGGAAGATGTTTACGTTGGGGGTCCAGAAGGTAAGACCTTTATAGCGTGTCACGTCCTGATCGCCCAAAGTATTGAATTTGGCACGAGCTTCGTCACTGATGCAATTGAATATATCGTGAATGAGTACGTCATCGAAAGTGGCGGCCATGCCGACGGCCTGTGGAAAAACGGTCGCGAAGCCGGCGCGACCTATACCATGGAGAGCTTCATTCCACCAGTTGTAGCGTTTGATTCCCAGCCTTTCTATTGCAGGACTGTCGTCCATCATCATCGCTATCTTCTCGTCGAGTGTCAGTTCGTCCAATACGAGTTGGGCCCTTTCCTTATTTGACAGGGATGAGTCCTTGTATTTCTGTGCGGAGGCATCAGTATTTCCCGCAGCAAAGGCGATGGCTATTGCTGCCATGGCCGTCATGTAGGTCTTGCGTTTCAAGGTCGTTCGTTAGGTGCTTTTAGGTCAATAATGTAAAAATTAAAGCACCGGATCAAGACGTTGGTCTTGTCCGGCGCTTGGTACACCCATGGGGAGTCGAACCCCAATCGATGGAACCGGAATCCATTATTCTATCCATTGAACTATGGGTGCCTGTTTTCGGATGCAAAGATAATAAAAAATTCCCGCTTCCACAAATTTTTCTTTCCTGTCTACGCGTCAGTTCGTATTTTCGATATAAAAATTCCTATATTCACAAAAATAAAGTTAAATAAGTTTAATATCTTCATTTGGCTCTTGCATATGTCGTTTATTCACTCTAAATTTGCGTATAAGAAAGTCGTCGTCAAACCGAAGACTTATTTAAAACAACAATAATGAAAACTTCCTACATTCCTCTCCTTACATCCATACTACTGATCATCCTCGGGCTCGCTACTTCCCGGGCTCAGACATGCCGTGTCTCATCCGGAATTTCCGGCGACGGTATGCAGACTTATCGAGAAGTCTTTGAATACGATTTTGTAGAAGTAAAGCCTACTTTCCCCGGGGGCAATGAAGCGCTCCTCGATTATATCAATAAAAACCGCCAGTATCCGAGCGATGCGTATGAGCGTGGCATCGAAGGACGGGTCACATGTAGTTTTGTAGTCAACAGCGATGGCAATATCTCTCATATCAAGGTAATAAGAGGATGCCACAAATCACTAAACATGGAAGCCATGCGTCTGCTGTCAGAAATGCCATGCTGGCATCCGGGTCGCCATCTTAGCCAATGTGTACCGGTCCGGGTGGTCCATTCCATTCCATTCCGCAAGTGACTTTTTCGGTTTGTGTGAGTCGAAGTGAGTTTGCGCTGTAAAAAGAAATAAGAATTATATTCTGATTTTCTCGCAGTGATTATCCTACATGAAATAGGAAAGATTGAGGCCCAATGTAGTTGCCGACTTATGCGGCTGCGAAAAGCTTACTGCAAATCCAAAATCCTTTACATTCAGCCCCACTCCTAATGAAAAACCACTGAGAAAATTTCGCTGATAGGTGCCCATATCTCCGCGAGTCTTATAATTGTATCCTAAAGCCACGTAAAACCTATCGGAAGGAGAATATTGCAAACCGAACGTAAGGTGTCTGAAAAAAGTGGAGAAAAACTTATAGTCCGCTTCTTCATTTGTAGTATCGGAATTATTCTCGTTGTGCTTATAGTATGGCAGTTTCCAATGTGTGAGATGATGTGCCGTTATGGCAAGCGAGAACGGTCCCCCTCCGAGCCCCTGCATATAGCCGAGCTGGATGTCAAACGGCAGATGGTCGTATTCTTCATTAAATCTCTTCACCTGTCCGCCGGCATTCTTTATCACAGCTGAAAGCGACAGGTCGTTTTCATCATTGTAATAGTTGATGCCGAGGTCGGCAGCGAGAGCTACCGCATTGTATTCCTCATAGTTGCTGTAAATAAGTTTCACGTTGATGCCACCACGGAGTCTGTCGTTGAAGTCATGACTGTATGTCCCCTCTACGGCGATGTCCTGAGGTTTGAAGGTGCCTGTATAGCTTCCGTCGGGATTGTAGCCGTCGATGCTTCCATAATCGAGATATCGTATACCAACGGCCCATGCTCCATGTTCGCCTTGCGAATGTGCGAACCTGGCTGCGGCAAAGTTAGACGATCCGAAATACCGCATATAGCTGAGAGCCGCCACACGACCGATTTCCGGTCCGATAAGGGCGGGATTCTGGTCAACCATCATCGGATCGGTACCGACAACAGCTATGGCGTTGCCTCCCAAGGCCAGGGCATGGGTGGCCGACGAAACGTCAAGAAACGAATAGGCGTTGGCCGCCAGCTGTCCCTGAGCCGTAGAGGCTCCGGCGAGCATGGCCATTCCGGCCAATGCCGCTCCGCATCTTCTATGCTTGATCATACGCTTACACATACCTTAAAAACGCAATCCTCCGTGTTTTATTGTGATGTCGTCAAAGTATATCCTTTGCTAAACTATATGCCCTCCCTCCGGTCAAAGATTGCCGGAAGGAGGGCGGTTTTTATGTCAGTGGCGATCCGTTATCTCACGATGACCTTCTCTACATTCTTGCCGTGGCGGCGGATGTAGACGCCCGGTTCATTCGGGGTGCGTCCGATACGAAGGCCGTTGATGTCATAATATACATCAGTGCTGTCTTCATTTGCTATCCACTCCACTCCAGTATTGTCGGGAGCAACTATGTTGGAAGCAACAGACTCTCCCTTATCGTAGACTGCGGTCACATAGTAGGAGGCCCCGCTATTGTCAACCGGAGTCACGAATGTAGTCGTGTTGACCGGAGATTCGTTGAGTTTCTCGTCGTTGCAGTAGATATTGTAGCCGAGCAGCAAGAGCTCCTGCGGGTCGCCTGTCGGGATATAGGTGATGTCGTCGATGGTAAACATCATCTTGTCGTCAGACGTGCAGCGGATAGCGAAATATTTCGATCCCAGCGGAAGGGTGATATGATAGCGGGTCCATTCTTCAAACACCTCTGTCTCAACCTTGATCAGCTTGAACTCTTTGATTTCCGGTGTGGTCGTCGAAACGTAGACTTCAAATGTCTCCGGACCGTACTGTGTGGTCTGGGCGCACGCGGAGAATCCTATTGTCTGGCGTCCGCCGTAGAGTTCGGGCGACACAAGCCAGTCGTCGTTGGCTGTCGGGCGACGGTTGGCGTCAACTGTAGCCATAGTAAGCAGACTCGAATTGCCGAGTGTTTTTATGAAACTATATTCGCCATCAGATCTCATGGTCCAGAAAGCCTGCGGAGTGCCGGTCACCGGCATTTCCATTCCCTTGAAGCCTACGATGTTTCCGCCGTCTGCGTCGATCATAGTGAAGCCGTCGATCGTTGTGGAAAATTCTTCGTATTTCTCGAAGTCTTCCGTAGCTTCCTGAGGAGCCGCCTTGCTGAGATCTGGAGCACTCCAGGATAGAGTGAAGAGTTTGTCCGATTCCTCACCTTTCAGGTCTGACACAGCCGGGAGGTTGGAAGCGAGATAGGTGATATTGAACGGAGCAGACTTATCGTTTGACTCTATTTCGTCTCCTTCGGCAGACACCTCAACTATGAAAAGCGGCATCTCCGAAGAACTTGGGCTGAATCTGCCCGTAAGTTCAATGGATGCGGTGTCGAAAGAGGCGAGGGGGCCGCATTCCTTAGTGTCTACTGTCTTACCCTCGCAGATCAGGCTTACGGTATAGCTTTCCACGTCGTCAGCACCCATGTTTGTAATAAGCGCGGTGACGGTATATTCTGTGGCATCGGAGGCCGATTCCGGATAATTTACGCGTTCCACACTCAGGTCGGTGAGCGGAAGCTCGTCGATGAGCATATTGTCGAAAGGCACATAACCGTGCGACACTATATCCACGCCGATTATCAGGCGCGCCGTCTTGCCGGCCAGTTCCTTCAGCGGGCACACCACGCGGGTCCAGCCTATATTGTCGAAATTGATCAGTTCATACTCGCCTAAAGTCAGATATTCTCCCGTGTTGCTGTCTTCTGCATTGATAGTGATGACGTTTTCGTCTTCCTCATAGATGTAAGTGTAGAAGCTTACATAGGGATTGCTCGACTTGCTGAAATCGATCTTTCCGGTGGAAAGCGTACCCTTTTGTCCGCTTGTGGTGCCTACCATGCAGATGTAGCCGCCATCGCCGTCCTGTGATTTGGGATCGGAGAAATCGTCGAGGTATCTCCATCTCACGTCATCATCGCCTGTGGATCCGAGCACGTTTTCATCATCCGAGCCCATGAAATGATGCGTGTAGGGAAGAGCATCAGGTGTCCCCACGAATATGAAATCCGAGCCGGTAGGTGTCGATTCGAGATTGTTGAGGCTGGCTGTCACTATCATCTCCACACATCGTTGCGTTCCTTCCGGAATATTCAGGTCGATGGTGGCTTCGGTCCCGCTGTAATTGCTGCGTTTCAGGTCGTAGTCTTCGGTCAGCACTTCATAGATGTTGTAGGTCACCTTGTCGGGATTGATCGGAGTTCCATTGAGGTCGGTGGTCGGAGCCTCCCACTTGAGGTGGATCTCGCCCGATTCAGTTTCCGATATCATCACGTTGGCCGGAGCCATAGGTGTAGTTGTGCCTACAAAGCGGAACTCGTTCGTCTCGCAACTGCTGCCGTGTTCGTTAGATACGGTGATCGTATATTTGTAATATCCGGCCTTTTTCACCGCATCGGTAAATTCCACTTCCTGTCCGGGAGTTCCCTCTATTGTCTTAATCGGGTTTCCGTCGCGGTTTACCGTCACCTTAATTTTGCCGCTCAGTTCCGTCCCGTCGATGGCTTTTTCCGGGAGTGTGAACGATATTAGTGCCGAGGGTGTGCCGTCGGGGTCGGAGACGAATTTAAGCGAAGTCACCGTGTCAGGTTCGCATCCGCTTCGTGCAGCCTCGATCCCGATATTGTCTACAAACAGGTATCCGCCCTGTGCCTTCACGCGGTCAGACGTGCCGTGGATTCCCATATAGTAGAGACCGTCAAATTCGGGTACGAACCATCCCTGAAGACGCTTCGGATTGATCGATGTGATGTCGGTCTGCGGTATTACGCTGAAGGTCATACCTTCCGCATCGTTGTATTCTCCCATCTTGACCTCCATAGAGTGTATGGAGTTATCGAGGAAGAGCGATGCATCCATCCTCACAAGATAATATTTGCCCGCTTCCAGACGTATGGCGCGCGGGATCAGCCAGTCATCGCATCGGTTCACTTCAAGCGGGTATTGCAGATATGCTGCTTTGCTATACTGGCGGCCGTTCGACTCTCCGTTGAAATTATACAGACCCCAGGAGCGGTCAGAGCCGCTCGGATTCTTGTCTCCGTCCGAATTTATCCATTGGAAATAACGGTCGAAAGTTTCATACTCCGAACCGACTGGAAATTCGTCGAATTCCTCTATGAACGGCGGTTTGAGAGGATTTCTCTCTCCCAACCGCGCGGGACCTCCGGCAGCGGTCGCGGTCAGCACTGCGCCAAGTCCGAAAGCCGGAACCAGAAGATTTTTGATATAAAGTTTCATTTGTTGTCTGATTTGTTATTTAATTTGCCATATGATATAACGTTACTTCAATTCTCGTTATTGTTGATGCGTGATGCGGATTTTCCGAGTCCCTGCGTTGCCCTTGAGAATATATATTCCGGGCACCACCTGTCCCGGTGTCACGCTTCTTCCCTGCATGTCGTAGAGGCGAAGTGTGGTGTCCTCGTCCATGTCCGGGCTTTCTACGCCGGTGTCAGCGTCAAGTCTTACTGTCACAGCTTCCGACAGAGCCGAGAATATTCCTTCGGCATTTATGCCGCGCACCCTTACCACATAGTCCGTATCCACTTCCAGATCCCCTATCAGGGCGGTGGTCACAGCTTCTCCAAGTCTGAGGCCGTCGTAGCCGTCGACAGCGGTCAGTTCTTCCTCTCCGAGATATGTGACGCGGACGTCGTCGATGACTAATGTCCCTTTTTCAGCACGGTGATAGATGATTCTTGCTGCATACGACCCTTCCGGTATCAGATCCCCTTCGAGCAGGCATATCGTGCCGGCGGTCGAGGTCTTCGGCAGTGCTATGGTGTGGGCGGCGATCCATTCCCCGTCGGTGAGAAATTCCACACTCACTGTGCTTTTGCCTGATGCGCTCCGTTCACGATACCAGAATGAAAGCGTCTTCAGAGGGCGCGTCAACATCGGGGTCTGCAGACGTCCGTAGTCGGTGGTCAGCGACAGCGCGGGAGCAGCTTCTCCATAGTAGCCCGACATGGACATTGTAGAGATAGCGTTGGTAGACCATCCTCCGGGAAGCGACTCTATACCCCCTGTGAAGTCAGCCACAGCCATGCGTTCAGGACCGGCAGTAGTGGTGAAGACGTGGAGTGAATAGTCTACGGCTTCGTCCATCGGCAGCCATGTCACGCGGCAACTCGTTGCGTCAGCTTGACTTGCCGTGACTCCCTGCGGCGACATGAATTCAAAAGCCATTTCAGGAGTCGTGACGCTGAAAGGTTCGGATTCCTCTCCCTTGACGGCTCCGGCTACTCCGCGCACAGTAAAGGTGTATTCCGTCAAAGGCTCCAGACCCTCTACTCTGACTGAAGTCGAGGCCACATTCAGATGATCGTAGATGCCGGTGGGTATCCCTGACCTGTCATATACACTCAGCTCGTAGCCTGCGCACAAGGGGAGGGGATTCCATTCAGCTGTGAACGAATGCGGCGTAAGGTCCGATACACGAAGTCCTTCGGCCCGCTCAAGACTTGTCACGGCCTTGCATATGTCGAAAGTAATCACTCCGCCGGCCTCAACTACCGAAGAGATCGGTGCATTGGTGCGTTCCCCTCTGGATGTAAGCATGTTGGGGTATCCGTCGTCGGAGAGGTCGCGGATGTTGGAGGCACCCGGAAACGGGTCTCCCGGATAAGAGGAGGCTCCGTAATATCCGTCGGCCGGAATGATGTAGGCATGAGAGCGCCCCTTGCCTGTGTTCACCTGATTTGAATCCCAATAATCTTTCTGGTAATTGATACGCCACACTATCATGCCGTGGCCCGGAAGGGCCGAATCCCATCCGGTCTGCTGGCGGTTTTCGAGAATAAAGAACTCGTTTTCGTCAGCTGTCGGGATTCTGTATGCCTTGTTGGTGGAGATCTGCGGCAGAGATAATGTCGCCGGAGACGATCCGATGTCGTCAGGTGTCATCCATCCGAGCAGCATCCGGTCGAGAGCACTATAGGCCGCGGGAGTGCGCGATTCGTTGAGATGGCATCCCATGTCCATTACGTCCCACACACCCGGCGATGTGCTTCCGTAGCCGAACACGTCGTAGAGGTCGGGAAGTCCGAGCACGTGGCTGAACTCGTGGCAAACCGTTCCGATTCCTTCCGTAAGGCGTGAGGTGGTGCCGGTAGCCGGATCGCGCACGTCGCGGTATTCATTGGAGCAGGCATAATGGTTGAGGCGAACGCCGTCAAACGTAAACTGTTTTCCAGACAGCAGTTCCACATCCGAGGCGTGCTGCCATATGCAGTCGGTCGGATCTCCGCCGGTGGCCGCGCCGGGTCCGGCGTAGAAGATATATACGTTGTCGATGATGCCGTCATGGTCGCGGTCATAATTGGTGAAGTCCACTTCACTGTCCACGCTCCGGCAGGCTTCTTCCACCATCTCCCATGAATTGAGCTGGTCGCCGTGTGCTCCGTCGCAAAAATAAGCTACATCGTGACTCAGCGTCACCGGACCGAACACGTCGAATGTCAGATCGAATGTCCCGTTCGAACTGTCGAGGAAATAATTTCTTACGCTTCCTGTGGCTCCGTCGTGAGCGTAGCCATCTGAATTAAGCATTTCCGAGAATAATGCGCATGGATCTTCGCTCCTGAATTTACGCCCCTCAGGATGTGCGTCGGTAGAGGGAAATTCCACAAGTATGGCCACTGCCCGCTGCTGTCCGTAGCATGGGAAGGTAGGAGAACTCTTGAGGTTCCTTTTTGTGCGGGCCACGTCTGCGGTGCGATAAAACGCCGTTCTGTCAAATTTACCGTCAGCTTTGATCTTGCCGTCAGAGTCACGTCGGAAGAGTGTCTGCATGTCGGGCGAGACGAGCGAGTGATGATATTCGTCGCCCGTCACGGCTACTTCTATCATCCCTCCCTTCCCGTCGTCGATCATGATTGTGCGCGGAAGAGCTGGCATGGCGCCTCCTTCTAATGACGATAAAGCAACGGCCGATATGGCCGCTGCTTTAGAAATGATATTATGCTTTTTTCCCATATCTTTAATGTATGGTGATTACTCAAGCTGGGGATCAATATACCTTCACTTTGGCAACGCTGCTGCCTGCGCGAACGATATAGATACCGGCCTGTACGGGGATGAGTGTGACTCCTTCGGTCTTCGCGCTGGCCACGAGATGTCCTGCGGTGTCGTAGACATATGTGTTTTCTCCTCTGCCTCCGGCGATGCGGATCAGTCCTTTAAGTCCGGAGATGGTCAGTTCATAGTCGTCTAAGCCCGCGATGCCTGTTGACACGAGGATAGTGGCCGGTTCTGACAGACGTGATTCGCCCTTGTCCCATACAGCTGTCACCTGATAGGTGTGAGAGGATGCAGGCTCGACGTCGTAGTCTTCATATGAATTGTCTGCGATCAGCTCCTCGTTGAGACGCTGGCTGTCACGGTATACGTTGAAGCCCATGAGGTCGAGCTGCACGGGAGTGCTGCCGGCCGGGATGTAGGTGATATCGTCTACAAGCAGGGCGAGTTTGTCTACTGACTTGTGTACGATAGCGAAGTAGCGGGTGCCTGCGGGCACACGGAATCTGAATTCTGTCCAGTCATCGGCATATTCCACTTTCACATTCTCAGCAAGTGCCGAGAAGTCAGTCACGGCTCCTGTCTTGTCAGAGATCATGAAGTCGAAAAGTTCGGGTGAGTAAGCCTTCAAACCTGTGCGGGCGTAGAAGCTGATTTCCTGCTCTGACCCGTTGAGTTCGGGTGAGATCAACCAGTCGTCACACTTGATCTCGCGTGTTTCGGAAGTCGCGGCCTGGAAGCTGACGAGCATGTTGGAGCCTGAGCGGGCATACCATGCAGAATGGAGTACGTTGGCCTTGCCCGGATCGAACACCTGCCATGCCATTGCTTCTCCGATGTGCGGATAGTCGAGTGTGCCCATTGACGTAGCCATTTTCACTGTGTTGCTGCCGTCGCCGTCATATATGCCCCATGAGCCGATATTGTCGATGATGAAGGGTTCGTAGGTCTCGAATGTCTCGGTGACGCTCACGCCAGGAATCTGCGACATGTCGGGGTCTGACCATGAGAGTAGAATCGAATTGTCTGACTGTATGGCCTCAAGGTCAGTCACTACGGGATAGTCTGACATTATGATGCGTGTGGTGACAGGTTTTGCAGTGTTGTTGCTCAGGTCGGCATCAGCCTCGTAAGAGATCTCTACGTGATATTTCACTTCTTCCGGATCTGTCACTGAAGTGGCGTCGGAAGTGGTGAAGGTGAGTGTCTTGTCGGGATCGATGTCGCGTCCTTCTACAGATTCGATGAGTTCTCCGTTCTTGTAGAAGTCTACTGTATAGTCCTTGCCTGCTGCCGGCTTATAGCCGCAGTTGCGGATTGTAGCTGAAAGCTCGGCATCATCGTTCACCGCAACTTTAACGGGTGCTGTGAATTTGATGAGCGAAAGGTCATTGGCTTTCAGGTCGGAGATGGTCACGTTGTCGATACTGATGAAGTCTTCTTCATTCGAGCCTACGCCGGTGAAGGCAAGCTGGATATATTTGTTTGCGAGGAAGTCGGTGAGTGGCACTTCCATACGTGTCCACTTGCCTGCGCCCTCCTCTTTAAGAGGAACGTTGATGAGTGTCTTGATGGGCTTGTCGTCTGTGATCACCTCGATGTCAAACTTCTCTGCTCCCTTTGTGTAGCGGTAGTAGAACACCAGCGCGGGAGTCTTTGTGCCTTCAAGAGTGATACGCGGCGAGAGGATGCGCTTACCGGCATGATCTACTGTGGATGACAGACCGAGGAAGCCGCCGTCGCCGTCCTGGGGAAGTGTCGTGCCGGCCGAACCGTCGCGGATGTCCCAGTATGCGTTGCCTATCTCATCTTTCTCATTGATGGCCTGTCCGCCCCAGATACCGCTCTTCTGGCTCATGCCAGCCCATGATTCGGTGAGCGGAAGCTTGAGAGCCGGACCGAAGTAGCATACCTGTGTGGTCCAGTTGAAGCTCTGTGAGATGGTTCCTTCGTTGTTACCGCCGTAGACTGAGCCGGCGAAGATATCCTGAGCCTTGATTTCGCCCGGAATGCGGAATGTGTGTTCCGTGCCGTAGCCGAGTTCCACAACTCCTGCTGATGCGCCCATCACGAGATAGTCGAGATAATAGCGTATTTCTTTAGGGTTGAGGTAGCCTCCGTAGTAGCCGCGTTCCGGATGGTCGAAGGTTATGTGGAGAAGGCCGGTATCATTCAGGTCTTCCCATATACGGAGGTTGAGCGGACGGCTGGGGATGTCCGCGCCGCGCCAGAGGCGTCCGGAAGCCGATTTGCCCTCGCCGGCCTCGCTTACTGCCGACACGGAATAATTATGGTAGCCTTTGGTTACGTCATCCGTATCGCTGAAAGTGACTGCAGCGCCCGGAGTGAGACCTTCTTTCAGGGTGCCGATCAGAGCGTTGTCGCGGTAGATTCTTGCCTCTGTCAGTGATTCGATTGCCGTGCCGTCAAGATTCTTTTCGGGGAGACGGAACGTGAGGCTGGCTGAAGTTGCTTCCGGAGTGAATTCAAGTTCTGAAGGCATGTCAGGCATGTTGGCACTGATTCCTTTAACTGCTACGTCATAGATATAGATGAATTGAGATGCACCCTTGGTGCATGCCTTGATGCCGAAGTAATATGTGCCTGTTTCAGTCGGTTCGAAAGAAACTGCGAATGAGGGGTCTCCCTTCATCGGGTCTATCACTGTGGGAGGCAGAAGTTCTGTATTGAACGATGCAGCATCTTCAGGATCCGTACCTGCATAGATGGCTACCGTCTCGCGGAAGTTGTGGCCTCCGGCGGTCATCTGGAAGGTATATGTGCTTCCGGCATCCATCCTGAAGGGACCGATGAGCAGGTAGTCGTCGGCATCATTGTCATTGGCCGGATACATTGCGACGCCCTGATATTTGTTGGAGTACTCCCAGATGTTATCGTCGTTGTTGGCGTCGATCACGGGGTAGAGGAGGAATCTCTGTTCGTCGCTGAAATCATCGGTGTAGGGAAGCGGCAGATATGTGCCTGCATATAGCTTGCGCGATTCCACGCTCTCGCCTTTCACTGTGCCTGAAAGGGGAGTGATCACATAGTAATATAGAGTCCTGATTTCCGAGGTAATGTGGTCGGTATATTTTGTCTCTGAGATTCCTTCGGCCACAATAACATTATCGGGCATACGTGTGACATTGTAGGTGACAGGGTCCAGGTTGGCGTCGTTAAGGGCTTCAGCGGCGTTCCAGCTTACTGTCAGGTTGAGTCCGGCAGCGCGAACTGTCGGAATACCGTAGATATACGGAGTGTCACATCCGATGAAGGCTCTTGCGTCTACAGCTGCCGAAACTTTCTCACCCTGAGCCACGGTCACTACGAACGTATTGTTTCCGCCGCTATTCACTTCCACAGTCTCGGTGACCTTGTCGCCGGGCTGTGCGGTGCCGTTGGCAAGTTCGTTGCGTCCGTCAGATATCACCCAGCTAAGTTCTCCCTGAAGGGCATCGCTGTTGGTGCTTTTTGTAGGCATAGTGAATGACACTTCAGCCTTCAGTTCGGTGCCTACGGCTGTGACAGTGAGGTCAGTGGCGGCTGCTGGAATACCAGTTTCTGTATTATTTCCACCACCTTGTATGAAGTATAAGCCGGTGATGACGTTGGTATCCCATGAACCATAGTCAGTATAGCTGTAGTCTGCCACCATCTCGGCCTCTCCTCCGGTTGCGGGATTGAAGCGGGCGATATATGTGTTCATGAAATCATCACCATATGACATGTAAAAGTCTCCCGATTCCCAATCACAGCACATTGACTCGCGACCGAGTGTATAAAGGAGTTGAATCGGATCGCCACCTCCGGTCGGATCACCTCCGTCCCATGTGGGAAGATCGACATGAACCTCCGTCGGGATCGCATCGCCAGTGAATTTATTGATCTTGAAAAGATCGCCATTGTAGTTGATGCCATAGAGGTCGCCGGCTGCGTCAAAGGTCATGGCGCGCATACGCTCCGGAAGATCTCCGATTATCTGAACGGGATCAAAAGCGTTGCTGAAGTCCACTACGCCGAGCTGAGCATCCTCGTCTCCTGCGAATGAATCTGTGCTGGCGTAGAACTGTCCATACACTTTCCCTGCCGAATGGTCATATGCAAGACATCCGGGTAAGATATTGGGTGAATTACTTTTGTATTCTACACTTGCCTCACAATCCCATGTGTTGATGTCATATACCTGATAGGTTACATTATTACCAAGTTGGGAACCATCATGAAGCACTACAAAAGTTTTACCGTCCATATATACGGCCTGGAACACCATATCGCCGTCTATCTCGTAGACTGGTTCCGGACATTGTGCGCCTTCAAGGATCTTGACCACACCTGTCCAGCCCCATAGATCGCCGTCAAATGCTTCACAATGGAAACCGTAGAGCTGTTTGTCTCCGGCATGTACACGTGATGCCGGTGCTTTCTGTTTTTGGGGAGAGGCTGTCCGCGTGGCTGCCCGCTCTGCGCGTTTGGCTGCGATATCCTCCCTCGTCGGTCGTTGTCCGGTGAGTCCTGCCGTTATCAGGCCCGGAAGAGCAACCGCTGTAATTACCAATCCCTTGGTAATGTTTTTTGTTAGTTTAGATTGCATAAATTAATCTTATTGTTGTTTTTTGTTGTCCTGTAGAATTGATTCTGATAGGTTCTGATTTGCAAAATTAGTTATTTCCGGCGTTATTTCCTAATTTTTTGAATAAAAAAGTGAAAAATGGTTATCAGTTTTTGGTTGTAAGCCGTAAGATTGCCGACAAGCCGTAAGAAAGGTATGGTTTTAGACTGATGTCTTTCAACGACTATGAATTTTTATGAGATTGGTCCTTAACTTGCATATTCCATGATTTTTGCCTATCTTTGCATTCCGGGAAGTAAAAATATATAACCGGTTGTTATATATTGGTAGGGTAAGTGTGATATTACTCCTGAAAGACAATTCGAATAGTAAAATACTGACAATTCAAAAATATGGACAAAAAAGCTCTTTTGATTATCCTTGACGGATACGGAATCGGTGATCATCAGAAAGATGACGCTATCTTCAATACTCCGACCCCCTTTATCGACAGCCTTGTGGCTGAATATCCCAACTCTCAGCTTCAGGCATCGGGCGAGAATGTCGGCCTTCCCGACGGGCAGATGGGTAACTCCGAGGTGGGTCACCTTAATATTGGTGCCGGCCGCGTAGTCTATCAGGATCTCGTGAAGATTAACCGTGCGATCGCTGACGGTAGCTTTATGGAAAACCCAGAGATCAAGAGCGCGTTCAGTTATGCACAGCGTACGGGAATGCCTATCCACTTCATGGGTCTTACTTCCGCCGGCGGCGTTCACTCAAGCCTTGACCATCTCTTCGCACTCTGCGACACAGCAAAGGCTTATGGACTTGATAAAGTTTACATCCACGCTTTCATGGATGGTCGCGACACAGACCCGAAGAGTGGTGCCGGATACCTTAGGGAAGTTGAGAAACACTGCGAAAAAAGCGCCGGACATCTCGCAACCGTTATCGGCCGTTACTATGCTATGGACCGTGACAAAAACTGGGACAGAGTGAAGGAAGCATACAACCTTCTCATATATGGAACCGGCAAGGAAAGCTCAGACGTAGTGAAGAGCGTGGAGGAATACTATGCAGAAGGAATCACCGATGAATTCATGAAGCCGATCGTCAATGACAAGGTCGACGGACGTATAGGTGCCGGGCACGTTGTTATCTTCTTCAACTACCGCAATGACCGCGCAAAAGAGCTTACCACAGTGCTTACACAGCATCCGGAAGCGGGCATGAATCCCATTCCAGACCTACAGTATTACTGCATGACCCCCTACGACAGCAGCTTTACCGGAGTGCATATCCTTTTCCCGAAGGAAGACGTGTCCAACACACTTGCCGAATACCTCTCGGCAAAACAGCTCAAGCAGCTCCACATAGCGGAGACCGAGAAATATGCCCACGTGACATTCTTCTTCAACGGTGGCCGCGAGGCTCCTTTCGATGGCGAGGAGCGAGTGCTTGTTCCATCTCCTAAGGTGGCGACATATGATCTGAAGCCTGAAATGTCAGCTCCGGAGGTAACAGAGAAACTTGTCGATGCCATCGACAGTGAAAAATATGAGTTTATCGTCGTCAACTTCGCCAATGGTGATATGGTAGGACACACAGGTGTCTATCCGGCTATCCAGAAAGCAGTGGAGACTCTTGACGAGTGTGTCAAGAAAGTGATCACTGCTGCCATTGCACACGGCTATGAGAGCATCATCATCGCTGACCACGGCAACGCCGACCATGCACTCAACGAAGACGGCACACCCAATACGGCCCATTCGCTCAATCCTGTTCCCTTCATTTATGTAGGCGACAAGAGCGCTAAGGTCAAAAACGGACGTCTCGCCGATGTGGCTCCATCGCTGCTGCACATACTCGGACTTCCCCAGCCAAAGGAGATGACCGGAGAAAATCTGATCGTTAACGATTAATGATCAATGATTAAAAATCAATGATCAAAAGAATATAATAATCGAAAAATTATAAGTGATGAAAAAAACCATCATCACAGCTATGATCGCGGGCGTGGCTCTTGCAGTCGCTGCCCGCGACCTTGTCATTCTGCATACTAACGACACTCATTCGCTCATACTGCCCGATGCAGACGGCAGGGGAGGTGTCATGCAACGTAAGGCGATCATCGATTCTGTGAAGAATGCCAATAAAGACGTGCTGCTGATAGATGCCGGAGACAAGGTGCAGGGTACGCTGTATTTCAAGTTCTTCAAGGGAGAGGTGGAGTATCCGCTCCAGAATATGCTGGGTGTGGACATATCAATACTTGGAAACCATGAATTCGACAATGGTCTCCAGTCTCTCGCTGACAATGAGAGAAAATTGAAGGCGGACCGCCTTTCTTCCAACTATGATTTTTCCGGTACGCCGGCGGAAGGTCTATTCAGTCCATATACGATCAAGCACATCGCCGGAAAGAAGATCGGCTTCATGGGGCTTAACATTGACCCGGAATCGATCATTTCGCAGGCCAACTACGAGGGAATGGGATTCAAGAACATAATTGAGACAGCAAACTCAACCGCGGAATTCCTAAAAAATAAGAAAAAGTGCGACCTGGTTGTGGCCGTTACCCACATCGGATATACCAAAGGAAACGACAAGACCACAGATCCGGAACTTGCCCGCGCATCGAAAGACATCGATATCATCATCGGAGGACACAGCCATACGCTCATAGATCCGAAGTATCCTGAAAAATACCCGAGTATTGTGGAGAACTCCGAAGGACGTCCCGTGTTGATCGTGCAGACCGGAAAGTCAGGTAAATATATCGGTCAGATCCGTGTGGATCTTGACAGACTGAAATCGACCACTCCGGCTGACTATGAGTATTCTCTGATAGAGGTGACAGACAGATTTCCGGAGGAGAGCCTTGATCCGAAGATCAGGAAATTCCTGCAGCCTTTTACAGACTCACTCGAGAATGTGAAAAGTGACGTGATAGGGAAAGCCGCACAGGATTTCATAAACGAGGGGCGCACCGGAGCTTTTCCCAACTGGACTGCCGATTTCGGCAGCTGGTATGGCAATTTAGTGCTTGACTCACTCCGGAAGACAGATCCGAATATTCCGGAGCTTGACTTTTCTATAATGAATGTGGGCGGAATACGCAATCCCATACCTCGGGGTACCGTCACAGCAGGGCACATCCTAAGCACATATCCTTTCAGCAACAGGTTCGTGATAATGCGTATCAAAGGAAAGGATATAATCGAGACAATGAAGGTAGCTGCCGCCAAAGGGGGAGAGGCTATAAGTCATGAAGTTACCGTAGTATGCAATTCAGACCGGAATGTGGAAAGGGTACTTCTCGATATGCAGGAGATAGATCCGGAAAAGACCTACACCGTCGGCACGATCGACTATGTGGCGTGGGGCAACGACGATATGCGAACGATGGCCAACGGAGAATGGATCTATTCCGATGAAGCTGAGGTATGTGTGCCTCTGATACGCTATGTGAAGGAACTTACAAGGCTTGGGATTCCGATGAGCGCAGATCCTCGACCGAGATTCATCTATAATGACTGATGTTGCTCGCATAAAATTATTATTTAGCGAGATTCTTAGAATCAATTGATTTATTTATATGGGGATAGGCTTGTATGTGCAAACAGTCAGCATGACGAGAATTTTGCATCTCGTCATGCTGACTATGCTTTTTTTATTTAACAGTTGTTCAGGGTATAATAATGCTTCCAATGAAGGATTGAACGATTCCATTCAGATATCAGAACACGAAACGGTTCAGATTGAAAACGACATTTCAAAGGATGCCAGTGAATGGGCTGACTCCATAATGGAGACAATGACCATCGAGGAGATGGCAGGACAGCTGATAATGCCGGCAGTCTATTCCGACGACACAGAGCATACAATGAGGCTTCTTCGGGAATATGCCTCAGACGACCATATAGGGGGTGTTGTTCTTCTAAAAGGAAGTGTGGAGGCAGCGGAGATGATCGTCGACACCCTGAGAAGCATGCTTCACGTGCCACCGTTCATCGCGATAGATGCGGAATGGGGACTCTCAATGAGGCTTGAGGGATTGCCTGAATTTCCACGCAACGGGCGCATCTCAACAGACGCGGATGAGACACTGCTTTTTGACTATGGCTATGAAGTAGCCCGCGAATGCCGTGAGATAGGTATTAATATGGTCCTTGGGCCGGTGCTCGATGTCCTTCCGGACGGGAGAAGACGTTCCGGAATAGGCTCACGCAGCTTCGGACGTGATGCTGAAAGAATCGCGAGGCTCGGAGTGGCCTATGCCAAAGGTGTGGAATCCGGAGGAGTAATAAGTGTTGCCAAGCATTTTCCCGGGCATGGATCTGCCGATGCTGATTCCCATAAGAGACTGCCAATGGTAGACAAGACACGTGAACAGCTTGAAGCCACGGATCTGCTGCCGTTTAAGGAATATGTCAGCAACGGAATGAGCGCAATTATGACCGGCCACCTTTACGTACCGGCTCTTGACGACGAGGAGGTGCCTGTAACTGTGTCAGAAAAGGTACTCGGATCTTTTATGCGTGAAGAAATGGGATTTGACGGACTTATTGTGACCGATGCCATAAATATGGGAGGAGCCAGAGGATACAGTGCGGTGGACGCTCTAATTGCAGGAGCCGACATAGTGCTTGCTCCGGCTAAAACGGAAAATGAGGTAAAAGGAATCTCCGACGCTGTCAGAAGCGGAAGAATGTCTGTCGAGATTCTCCGGGACAGGGTAAGGAGGGTGCTTTTCTATAAATATATGACAGCGCGTCATGACGGCAACTCAGGATATATAAGGGAAAATAATGAGGCAGAGAGAATAATTAAACTTTTACGCTGACTGATTGTTGATATAATAAAAAGAGATAGAAATAACAAAAAGTAATAAATTTAAATAAAATTTGGAATTATGACTATTGAATCAATCGGAACCTGGGCCGGTGAAGTTTACAAGGCCCTCGAGACCAACCCTACCGATGGACTTGGGATGAAGAGCCTTAAGAAGGCAACCAAACTCAAAAAAGACGAACTGATGGCAGCTATCGGCTGGCTTGGTCGTGAAGGAAAGATAACGCTCCACGAAAATGACGAGGAGATAGTAGTGACACTTGTCTGATACACAATGCATGCTCGGGCAACTCCGACTATGCTTATATAGGAAATCAAAAGTCCCGGAAGATCAATCTTCCGGGACTTTTTGTCACTGAAAAACGATGTTATTTAAAAAGGAGGGGAGCCATTTCCTTCAGGCTGCGCCGCCATGTGAGGAACTCGTGGGCAGTACCCTGAGATATGTATGAGGTGGCGTCGAAGCCGGCTTTCTTAAGTTCGTTGACCGCTTCCGTGACTCTATCCGGATTCTCCTTGCTTCCGCAGCTTACAAATATTTTTTTTACTCCATTGTCCTTAAGCTCTTCAGGGGTGTAGGTGCCACCGCTCAGCAAGCCGTAGTAGCCGAATACCTCAGGACGTCGCAGGGTGATAAGCTTTGTTTCTATGCCTCCCATAGAGAGTCCTGCCATGGCACGGTGATCGCGGTCGGCAATAGTATTGAAATTTGCGTCGATGAAAGGAACGAGTTCGTCTACCAGTACCTGTTCGAACTCCTTCGCGGTGAACTGGCCGATAGTCCCGAACTTCACGTCGTTTGTCATGCCATAGGTCATGACAATAATGAAAGGATCAATCTTCCCTTCAGCGATGAGGTTGTCCATGATAAGATTGGCATGCCCCTGTGAAGACCATGCGGTCTCGTCCTCGCCCCAGCCATGCTGCAGATAAAGCACAGGATAGCGTTTGCCGTCCTTGCCATACTGGGGCGGTGTATAGACGAACGCACGGCGTTCGGAATCTGTAGAAGGGGAATGGAAGAGTATCTGCTGAACATTGCCGTGCGGCACATTTTTCAACGCATAGAAATCCTGATCGTGAGCAGGAATCTCGATACCGCTCTCCCAACGGCATGAACCAAAGTAATTGTTGGTGCCGGGGTCATTGACAGCAGCTCCGTCGATGATCATGTGATAATAGTGGAAGCCTTCGTCCATGGGTCCGGCGGTCGTACCGGTCCAAGTGCCGTCAGGTTGCTTTTCGAGTTTAGTTCCTCCCTGGCCTCCGAGTCCGAGAGTCACTGTCACAGAACCGGCTTCCGGAGCGTTTATCTTAAAACGCGCGTAGCCGTCGGAGTTGACCATCGGGTATTCCTGCCCGTGCTGATTCTTGCTTGAAGGAACGAAATCTTCCTTTACTTCCGCACTTACCAGAAGAGAGGGAATCGCGAGCAAGGCTGCTGCAAATAAGTTTCTGTTGTGTTGATTCATGGTGTCTTTGTTGGTTTAGAAGGTTTAGAAGGTTTAAATTGTTTATAAAGTTTAAGGGGTTTATGAGGTTTA